>JBQGCI010000428.1:0-1777 GCA_052038405.1 Acinetobacter pittii | reverse complement strand
CTGTGACCCGGCCCGGGACACGGAAGTAGCTCTTGCCACCGATAAAAAACAATGGGACGAACTGATGTCCCTGCTTAACCGGGAGCAATTCGGTAAAATCAATATTAACCTGTGCAATGTCTGCGCAGATGGTTGCGATGTCAGGGTAACCGTTAAAGATAAAAACTATATTCATTCCATCTCCTATGGTAGCAGCGACAATGAAGCGGTAAACCCTATCCGCCCTTTCCTGAAAAAACTGGAAACGATTAGCGCAGCTTACAAAAAGGAACACAAAAAATAACAAAACCCTATTATGAAATTCAGTACCACGCTCCTGTTTTTTGCTATTTTATTGACATGGCTGGGTTGTTCAACGGCACAATCTACCGGAAGGAATGCGTCTTCCGCCGACCCGCGTGATTTGTTGCAGGCAGTTAACAGGATACGTAGTAAAGGTTGTAAATGTGGAGGCACCACGATGCCACCGGTAAAGCCCTTAAAATGGAATGACCGCCTGGAATCAGCAGCGCGCGGTCACAGTAATTATATGAGTAGCCGCAGAAAGCTCAGCCATACCGGCAACCGGAATTCCAACCCGGGTACCCGGATTACAGCTGCCGGCTACAAGTGGAACTTCTTTGCCGAAAATATTGCCATGGGGCAGCAATCGGTTGAAGAAGTTATGAATAGCTGGTTGCGAAGCACGGGCCATTGCAAAAATATCATGAACAGGAACGCTTCTGAAATGGGCGCCGCCCGATCAGGCGTCTATTGGACACAAGTGTTTGCAAACCCCCAATAAATCATGCATTTTCCGGGAAATCCTATTATACGTCACAAATACACGGCCGATCCCACTGCCCTTGTTTTTGACGGTAGGATCTATTTATACACCGGTCATGATGAAGCGCCTGTTGGCACAGAACATTATGTGATGAATGACTGGCTTTGCTTTTCGTCTTCCGACCTGGTCAACTGGCAGGAACATCCAGACATGCTGCGGGCGGCCGATTTTGAATGGGCCCAGGGCGGGGCCTATGCCACAAATATTACTGAAAAGTCGGGAAAATTTTACTGGTTTGTTGCGGTCAATCATAAAACAATTGAAGGTAGCGCCATTGGGGTGGCAGTTTCAGATCATCCTTCAGGGAAATTTAAAGACGCAGCCGGCGCGGCGCTCATCACCCGCGATATGCTGCCTGCTACGGGTAATCCTAAGATCAATCTCGATCCCTCAGTGATCATCGACGAGGATGGCAGCGCCTATATTTTTTGGGGAAATAAAACCTGCCATTATGCAAAGTTGGGTGAAGACATGACCCATCTTGCCAGTGGGATAAAACAGGTGCCGCTACCCGGCTTTGAAGAAGGCGCTCATATCCATAAGCGCAATGGCTGGTATTACCTGTGTTATGGATACGGCATGCCTGAAAAAGTGGCTTATGCTATGAGCAGGAGTATTCATGGCCCCTGGGATTTCAAAGGCATCTTAAATGAGATTGCCGGTAATTGCGAAACCAACCGGCCCTGCATCATTGATTTTAAAAACCGGTCCTACTTTTTCTATCATAATGGGGCACTGAAAAACGGGGGAAGCCATAGGAGATCCGTTTGTGTAGATAACCTGTTTTATAATGCAGACGATACGATAAGACGGGTGAGCATGACCTCGGAGGGCGCTACTATGGCTAAAGGATCATGAATAAAGTAACCGGTCTATTATATAATCCTGCCTGATCCGTTCCTGTTCTAACCTGCCGTTATGATACTTCAATATATTGTAAGCCGCCTGCTC
>JBQGCI010000427.1:0-6543 GCA_052038405.1 Acinetobacter pittii | reverse complement strand
GGCGCATGATGCGCTTAACCATCGATATCAATAAGAATTATTTTAACTACGACACCAAAACGCATCCCGCTTTTTTGACCCGCATCAGCTGCAATACCTGTCATAAAGGCAATGCGTACCCCGGGGTAAACTAATGGGTTATACCGTATAGGTGCTACTTTACTGGTTTTCTTTTTTAACAAAAACCATACGGGCCTGGTCTGCCTTGTAGATCTTATTATAAAAATCTACAAAACTATTATAATCTTTTGCAGGGAAAGTGCCGGCATTGCGTTCGTAATGGCGCACCAGTAAAACGGAGCGTCCGTCAATTTTGTAGCTCACACTATAAGTGCCGAACGCGTTGCTGAGTGTTACCGGTGATGGCAAAGACTCTATTTCATATCCTTCGGGGATGGTGAGGCTCACCGTGTCTTTATCAATAAACGCATACGTATATACGATATCATGCGCTCTTTTTTCAGTTTCTGAAAGTTTTGACGTGTAGGTGGATACGATGTTGGGACGCACGAACAGCCGTTTACCTGTGATGCTGGCATAGTCGTTGGCCACCAGGTCCAATGTTTCGCTCACGGTGGGCAAACTGGCCTCTTTGTTTTCCAGGTAGGAAAAAGCCGGTACTTCGTAGTTAGACAACGAGAAAACATGTTGCAGTCTTTTCTTCTGTTCATCGGGCGTACTGTTGTTGATCAGTGCGTGCAGATCGTCTTGCTGTAACCCTTTACTGGTTGTGTTTATTTTGGCGGTCAGTTTTCCGTTACCATCAATAACGGCTTTCACATGTCGTATTTGCAGGTTATCTTCTTTACGATAAACGGGCGTACGCACAATAGTGCTGCCATTTTCGCTCACTAAAAGCGCCTTACGATTGCCGGTAAAAGAACCCATATAGCCCGGGCCTACGGTTTGACTGGTACATTCCAGCCAGGTGGTATCCTTTGCGTTGGGTACACAAACCACCACGTGATTGAACTGGTTAGAAGGAAAATCACTTACAATCTCGGTTTCGTCTTTGCCGGCTTTAATTAACACGTTATAGGCTCTGATTCCTGCTTCTTTGAGCAGGGCCACCATATAGTTTGAGAGTGCTTTACAGTCGCCGTATTTTTTGTCGGCGACATAAGTGGCGTCCAGCGGTTGCCAGCCGCCAATACCCAGCTGGATGCTGATGTAATGCGTGTTGTCCTGCATAAAACGATACAGGGTAGCGATCTTTTCCCGGTTAGTTGTTAACCGATCAGTAAGCTCATGCACTTTGGCTTTGATGTTCGCCGGTAGAACGTCGCGGCCGCTGTAGAGAGATAGCATAAATTGGCCAAAATTCTGCCAGTTGCTCATTTCGCCGCTGTAACCGCCAAATTCAAATTGCGAAGGAGCGATCATTACGCGGGTAGCAATTGCATCCCATTCAGGCGCATAAGCTTCTCTTGCTTTTGCCATTTCATTGCTAAGTTGCCATTGGTATATCTTCCCCGATTTTTCTTCTTTGTTAAGTACATTGCCGGGGTAAAGCAATTGCTTATAACGAAGTGTATAGTCTTTGGGCGTAACTACAGTCAGGGACGATTTTTCTACCGCTACCTCAGGTGCCGGCACCGGCTGCCATTCGGGTAAATTGAAAATGCCTTTCAGGTCGGCTTCCACCTCATACTCTACCGTGTAAGGGTAACTTCTATGATAAAAGTTGTGCACTTTATAGCGGGCATCATCGGCCAGGTTGCTTTTACTGGTGCCGCTTTCATCAGCGATGTCTTTTTTCTTTACATTTTTTATTTTATTACCCGATGCGTCGTAAAGTGTACCGGAGATGCTGTTGATCTCCCTGAATTTATCGTAGTAATCAACAAAATAAGCATAGTTCTCCGCTGCCTCATTCATGATTGTGTACACATAATGCCTGTAGTAGGAGGCTTTGCCCGGGCTTTTAATATCGATGCGGATATCGTCCGTTCTTTTAATTAAATGAGCGCCTGGCAGCAGTGCCTGGGGTATATCTTTAACGGCATACTGGGCCTGTGCATAGCCGGATAAGAGGGTCAACAGTAAGAGTATCCATTTTTTTTTCATAAGTAATAGCTCCTATTTAATTTTTTTCAAAACAATCTGTTCGCTTTGCTTTTTGGTTACATAGCCAAAAAACTCGCGAAGCGATTGGTAGTCTTCTGCAGCGAAATTGGCTTTCTTAAGATCGATCCGGCAATTGAGCATGATCTTTTGGTCGGTTGCTGTTATCAGATACTCAAACATCCCATCATTTTCGTTAAGCTTTACCCTCGCCGATTTGGGTATTTCATCGACCTTATATCCCTTGGGAATGTCCATATTCAATATATAGTTTTCCGAAACTTTGAAAGGCATTTCCACCGGGTATTTTCTTTCGGCGGCACTAAACGGGTTCTTAGTCGTTATTTCAGAAAACATCGGGTTCAGATAGACAATTTCCTGGTCTTCAAAATCAAAATTCAGGTCGTAGCCAATACATACGGGGTAGTCAAATTTATTTAATGAATCTACAAATGGCTTGTCGAGCGTAATGGGAAAAGCGTAAGACTTCTTGATTTCTTTCAGCAGGTCGTCCATGCTTTCCTTTGCGAGTTTGTTCCGGATGGTAGTAGACTCAAAATAACCCGGCGTTGATTTAAAAATGCCTTTAAGACCGTTTTTGTCATCCTGCGTTAAAAAGATCATGGTTACCTTGCGTTCGAGGACCGAGTCTGCATCAAAAGAGATATTGGAAGGCTGCTGTTTCACCACAAAGCCTGACCCGTTATAACAATCGGGCGACAATTTGCCAAAGCCCATTTTGGGCTGGGATGCGTCGAGGTATACGCGCTGCCCGTCTATAATTGTTTCGCATACCAGGTAATTGTATTTGGTCATCAACGGGTAAACCGGGTGCGTCCATCCGTGTCCCCGGGTACTGATCATAACCGGATGGGCCGTGGCGCCGGCATTGCGCAGCATGGCGATCAGCAGCAGGTTGATCTCGCCTACATTACCACTTTTCTTCCTGAAGATGTCTTTCAATGTGGTATTATCGTTCAGAAACATGCCTGAATTATAAGTTGCCGTAAAATTGTCGCGCACAAAAGCATAGATACGCCTGATCTTTTCCTGGCTGGAATTAGCGCCTTCAGTGATGGTTTTGATATCATCATTCAGCCAAAGGTTCAATTTGGTAAGCTCGCTGCCAAAGTCTTCCCGCTTCATCATATTATCGGCTGCCTTCGCCCAGCTTCCGATATACTCGGTGGGTGAGCCGCCCGGAAACTCCGTTTGCTTGAGCTGAAAGTCAATTTTTGATAAATGGTTGTCGATGGTAGACGTATAATTTTCTTCTTTGAGGGCAGGAACGTCGCGTGCCACCCAGCTATTGGTGTTTTCGTAGCCGGTAAGTGAAATGGGCCGCGAAGCCTGGGTTCCGCTTTGTTCTGACACGCTGTAGTTTTGCATTTTACTGCTGTTCTCGCTCTTTAACGGAATATATCCCTGTGCCAGGAAAACATAGTTAAAGAATTGCGGAATTTTTACCGTGTATTCTGTGTAAACTCTTGGCCAGCTGGTACCCTGGAACTCCCATGACCTCAGGTGAGAAAGAAAATCGGAAGTGATGGTGTAGGTATATTCCAGTATGGCGCCCTCCTTAACATTCGGGAAAGTGAATTTGCGGATGGCTACATTTTTACTCAGCTTCTCCTTAAAAATAGCACTGTTTTCCAGCTTTGTTTGTTTAACCTCTCCGTTTTCGAGGTGGTAGGTGATGGCCTTGCATTCGTCGAGCTTTTCTTCGGCGTTGCCCGAGGTGTACAGTGAGATGGAAACATCTGCAGCATCCATTCCTTTTTTACTGAGAATTTTAATACGGCGCAGGTGTGTAAATTGAAGCGAGAAGAATCCCTTGTTGTTCCCATTTATTACCGAGCTGCCCATGTCAGCAAGAATGACGGCATTGGTGGATGTATCAATGGCCGGCGAAGTAATATTAAAATCTGCCGCGGTTACTTTCCCGAATTTAATGGAGTTCTTACCCTGGGCCGAAATTTGCTGTACAGCGAGGCAGCACATGCTTAGCATTGCTACACGAATTAAAGATATCATAAGTTATCAGTTAGTTATATTCTGTTTTAATTAGCCTGGCAAAATTAAATAAAAGCCCGCGGCTTCCCGCAATTATTTTTAATCGCCTTTTTCAGGCCCCGAATACGGCCGGTTAGGGATCAATTTTCAAGGCGCTCCGACAATAGTTTTCTCAATAGAATCAGGTCAAAATCTTTCGTCGATGTACGATCATAAATAACAGCACCTGTTTTGTCGAGCAGGTAAATTTTTGGTACACCTCCGCCACCTAAAGCGTGATAGAGCCGGCTGTCGAGTACCTGTGCCCAGCTCATGGCGTATTTATCGATGGCCTTTCTGAAGGCAGTGGAATCGTCATCGATACTGAAGGAAATAAGTTCCAGGCCGGCGTCTTTGTATTGATTGTTGATGGTATTTAATACCGGCAACTCTTCAATACAGGGTTGGCACCAGGATGCCCATATCTGTATCAGAACATACCTGCCCCTGAGATGGGGTGATTCTATTGAATGCCCCTTTGTATCGACAGCTGAAAATGCCGGGAATTGTCCTTTAGCCGCAATGTTTATTTTATTTTGAATCAAACTTTCAGTGTATATACCAGCCTTCGTGCTTTTATAGCTGTTGGGTACCAGCTCATGATAAAGCTCTAAAAGGGTATCGGCTGCAATCTTATCTGAATTTGCGATAATAGTACTAAAGGTCCACGGGGAGATGTAAAGGGAGGGGTGTGATTTGATAAAAGCCAACTTCCTGAAGAAGAGCGAGTCTGACAGTGCGATCAATTGCTGAGTTACCCGGGCGTCTTTGCCGATTTTTGGATTATTATCGTGTACGAATTTTCGCCAAATCTCGAACTGGAATTTGGTGAAGGTATCTAAGGCTGCGCCACCCGCTTCAGCATAGCTTTTTATATTGTTGGATCGTGTTTCATCTATCGAAAAATACTCATTTTCGTCTGCCGATTTTATGATGTTAATGTAGCTATCTTTTGCCTTAAAAAAGCATTGCTTAAAAAGTAGGTGCTGTCGCTGTTAACATACATTACTTCTAAGTAAGCGAAAGGGGCATACAATTGGCCGCTCCAATAGTTTCGTTCTTTTGGCTTAAAAGAAAACCTGTTGACCCCATCATTAACGATAACTTCAAATTTGTCAAGATTCAGGGAGGGCGCAAAATCCAATTTTATAAAAGCAGAGTCGTTCGCCAGCGAAAAATTACTTAAAGCAATCAAAACAGCTGCTATGATGTTTTTTAAATAGGGGGACATATAAAAGTTATGCTGGTTTAAAATTAACCAGCATAAACAAAAAAGTATCTTAAAATGTAAGCGCCTGTTTAAAAATGATATCTCCCCGAGTGTAAAGCGGCGTCTGCAATTCTTCTCCGGGCTGCCTTCGCATTCAATGGCTCTGCTTTGGTGAAGCGTTTCAATCCCATTAATATCATGCGTTGTTCGTCGCCTTCGGCAAATGCATTGATGGCATCTTTCCCGCTTTTATGAATCGCGTCCGCTGCATCATACAGGTAGGTTTGCATAATATCGATATAAAGGGCAGCTTGCTCGGTTCCCTTTTCTTCAGCTATTTTCATGACCCGTAATAAGCTGCTTTCGGCGTGAAAAGTGCTGATCGCCATATCGGCAATATGCATCAGTACCTCCTGCTCATTTTCAATCTGCATCATTAATTTTTGTACGGCAGCTCCCGAAACCATCAGTATGGCCTTTTTAAAATTAGCTACCTGTTTTCTTTCGCTGGCAAATGGTGTATCCTCATCATTGCCAAAATCGGGTATGCTCATCAGCTCCTTCTGCACTTCCATGGCTGGCTCCATCAGGTTCAGGCGGCCCTGCATCGCGCGTTTCAGCGTCATGTCCAGCGTCAGCAAACGATTGATCTCGTTAGTGCCTTCGTAAATGCGATTGATGCGGCTATCGCGGTAAGCCCGCGAAATATTGTACTCGGCACTAAAGCCATTCCCGCCATGGATCTGTACGCCTTCATCTACCACAAAGTCGAGCAATTCGCTGCCATATACTTTCAGTATGGCACATTCTATCGCATATTCCTCGGCAGCCCCCAGCAATGATTCGTTAAAGGGTTTGCCTTCTGCCAATAGTTTTTTCTCCCACTCATCGATCCATTGGGCGGTGCGATACAAAGCTGACTCTGCTGCAAAAATGCGGATAGCCATTTCTGCGATCTTGTGCTTGATAGCACCGAAATTGGCAATGGGCTGTTTGAACTGTTCTCTTGTTTGGGCGTATTGAACCGATATTTCAAAAGCCATTTTAGCGCCACCCAATGCCGCTGCGCAAAGCTTTAGCCGGCCAATATTTAAAATATTAAAAGCAATCTTGTGTCCTTTGCCTATTTCGCCCAATACGTTTTCAACCGGCACTTTGGCATCCTGGAAATATAATTGTACGGTGGACGATCCTTTAATGCCCATCTTATGTTCTTC
>JBQGCI010000426.1:0-12152 GCA_052038405.1 Acinetobacter pittii | reverse complement strand
ACCCATTACCATAGGACGCGCCTGAGGTATGCCGCCGCTATATAAATGCAGATCAGATCCGCAGATCGCTGTAGCGGTTACTTTCAAAATAATATCCCGGTCATCCTGTATGGAGGGATCATCAACAGTGTCATAAGATATATTGCGGGGGCCTTTGATGAGTGCTGCTTTCATGTAAGTATATTTATAAGGGTTAAAAAGATATTGATCCAAATTCTTTGCCACATACCTGCCCATTACTTTTAATCTGTTCTACCGGTCCGGAACGCTAATTGTATTCCGGTTAGCAAACGAACATTCAATAATGAGAACGAGTCGCTTTATTCAATACCTGTTGTGGGCACAGGGCATTTATTATATGCTTACCGCTATCTGGCCGCTGGTACACATGAACAGTTTTATGATGGTTACCGGACCCAAGCAAGACCTATGGCTGGTCAAAACAGTAAGCGTCCTCATACTATCTGTAGCGCTTGCCTTGCTTTACGGCACCTGCTATAATACCGATTACATACTGCTCCGTTTAATTGCAGTATCAGCGGCCTTTGGGTTGGCAGTAATAGATATCTGGTATTACCTGCGGGAGGTGATCAAATGGGTGTATCTGCTGGATGCGTTTGCCGAACTGGTGTTTATTGCAGGATGGTGTATGCATAAAATACCCCGCAGTCAGTTATTTCGTAATAATACCTAGGCACCATACTGAGCCCGATGATAGCACATGCATTTAATCAGTAACCCGCTCAAAAGGATAGTGGTTCTTTATAAACCGGTTAAAATATGTGCCTTTACTACCCGAACGTTTAAAGGATTCAAAAATAGACGAAGGGACACCTCTATAAAGATATACCAGACCTGATACAAATACAATGCGCAGTACCTGCTCTTCTTGATGATAACTATAACTGGCAATAACTGAAGAAGGCATAGGATCAGAAGCTGCTTTGTTACTGATTAATAATATGGCTACAGACCGCCAAAATCTGTGCCTGATGCCGGCAGAAAATTGCTGCACCTCAAGGAAACGTTATTGGTATTAAAATTGCCTGCTCCATTTTATGATTCATGAACTTATTTCTGAAGCACTCAGCAACCAGTTAGAAGGCATTAAAAAATTTTGTATCGGGAACAGTGAAACGATCGCAACTGCAGAAAGTGTCACTTCAGGAGCGATACAGTTTATGTTGAGCACGGCACAGCAGGCCCAGCAAATCTACCAGGGAGGCATCACTGTTTACAATTCTGCACAAAAAGCCATTCACTTAGGTGCAGATCCTGTATATGCAGAAAAAGTAAACGGGGTCAGCAGCGAGCTCAGCACACAGCTTGCCCGGTCGGCCTGCGCCCTTTTCAGGTCGCAGATCGGTATTGGCATCACCGGCTTCGCCACCCCCGTTCCGGAAGAAGGCATCAACGAAGTATTGGCTTACCTGAGTATTGTCCGGAACGGCAAATTGCTGGTTAATGAAAAATTAATACCTCAAACTGAAGGCCCGGCGGCGCAATGGGAGTTTGCGGAAAACGCCATTCAGCGGCTGGCCCATATTTTATCCAATACGAAACATTAAGTATGGCATCCAAACATTCCTTCTTAAAAAGAAATGGTTTAAGCATCGCCCTGCTATTGCTGATGCTGTTTTCGCTGGGGGGGCAATTTTTAACCGGCTGGTCGGATAAGAACCATGACCTGATTTTAAATAATGAACCACAACTGAATGCCTGGGCTTATTTACAGAGCGGTCATTTCATACAGGCGACCTTTGAAAACTGGGAAAGTGAATTTTTACAAATGGCCTTATATGTGTTGCTCACGGTAAAATTGTTTCAGGTAGGATCCTCCGAATCAAAAGACCCCGATAAAGAAGAAGAAGTAGACCGCGAGCCAAAAGCGATACCGGAGGCACCATTACCGGTAAAAAAAGGCGGCTTGTGGCTATGGCTGTATAGTCGTTCATTAAGTATCGCATTTGCCATTTTATTTCTCGTATCCTTTGCATTACACTTTTACGGTAGTTTAAAAAATCATAATGAAGAGCAGCAGGAAGAGGGGTTACCCACCGTATACTGGAATCAATATATAAGTGACAGTGGCTTTTGGTTTGAATCCTTTCAAAACTGGCAGAGCGAATTTTTAAGCGTTGCCTCCATTGTTATTTTATCGATCTGGCTGCGCCAGAAAGGTTCTCCTGAATCGAAACCTGTGGATGCGCCACACTCGGAAACAGGTGGTTGAACAATTTAAATTTAATTACTGCAAGGATGTTAAAACGGCAGCATTTTTGACCCGGTATTTCCAGTATAATAGCGTTAGAACACCAGCCCGGCTCATTCATTTTGTTGAGCTCACCGGTACCTTACTACTTAGAAACACGATGGGTAGTTTAAAATAAGCGCTCTTTACAATATTCTAAAAGAATCCGAAAATTATCGTTATGACTACAAAAACAAATGACCTGCAGGAAGATACTTCGTCCGAAAAAATGACTACCTTATCGGACCTGGTAAATAAGGCTGTGAAAAAGGGCTATGCCGCCAACTTTAATGTGAAACCTAATGGCATGCTTTGGGACAGTAATGACCAGTACTATGACCCGGCTGAAGTAAGTGTGGACGACTTTTACCGGTTTGAGGGAGAAAGCGATCCTGCTGATAACGCAATACTGTACCTGATCAGCACCGCCGATGGCAACAAAGGCACCCTCATTGATGCGTATGGCGCTTACGATGATGCCAATGCCTCAGAGTTCATCAGGCAGGTTACAGACATTCAAAAACAAAAACAGCGGCTGGAAATCAGCCATAGAGATCGCAACCGGTATATCGCCGCAGCGGCGCTGTTGGTCCTTAGCGGACTCCTCTTTATAGCAATGGGAAAAACCAAGAAATGTTAAAGAAATGTCAACATTCAACCATTAAAGGCCAAATAAATTTCATCTTGGTGAATGGCATAGTTATTGCTTATTTATCGTAAAGAAACTTTACAATATTTCATTTATAAATAAAGATTTTCTCATAAGCAGTTAGTTTTGGTTGCGACCCCTGTTTCCACAGGGGTCTATTCTTTTTATACGCCCGCCTTCCAATGAAAATAAAAAGCGGAAACACCGCATTTTATAGAAATAGATGCCTGTATATAGCAAACATACCTTCACCGCTGGCGTGGTTACCACAATAATGAAAAATGCGGCACTGGCAATCCTATTACTGGTTTCGTTAAACGGCCGGAATCAGCAGGAGGATTCAAGCAAGGCCGAACTGCCCCGGCACTACCGCGGCGCAGGCAAGCTTATTACCAGATGATACCGCTTTGCCGCTGAAAACAAAATGCAGCTTTATCGTTAACCGGAACCCGATCGACCAACCAGCGTCATCCTCGTGTGTTCAAAGTCGCGTCAGGCCTTCCGGCAATTAGCTGTCACAGGGAAACCGGCCAAACCCGCATTATCTAAAATATAATAATGGCTAATTAAACGCGCCCGGTATGTTACAAAATTCTATTCAGAATAATAAAAAGACGACACAGTATGCCTTACCCTGCAACCGGGCTATTTCATGCGACTGATCAGTTTAAGTGAAAGGGCGCTGGTTACCAGCAGCAAACCAGCCGCCGCCCATACCAGTTTCTTCGAAGGCCCTGGCTTTGGCCGAAGCGCGGTAACCGGTTGGTGTACCCGGTTTATACTGCGGATAAAACTGTCCATCCTACTATCTTCATAAATGCCCGGAGCATCTACCAAAATACCTTTATCTCCCTCATCGTTACGTAGCAAATAAATGGTGGAAGTAGTGGTGGCAGGAAACTGCTCCGTACTATCAGAGGTGTCTTTGAAAACGCGGCTATAAGCAATGGCCATTTGTTCGGGGGCATAATAGATACCATGCTGATCCCACAGGCTGCCATCTTCTTTCAGTTTAAAGATAAGGTCAAACCCTTTTTCAACGGCCTCGTTAATAACAAGGGTAACGGGCGTTATCGATTCTCCGGTCATATTCCCGACTGCTGCATTTATTGTTTCCATAATATTTTTCAAAATGAAAGACAAAAACGCTGCCGTTTTTAGCATAAGTATGGCTATTCATTTACAGGAACTGTCTTACTATCCGCTAAATCTAAAAATTTAATTATCTTTTCGGGCCTTATGCAGTTAATTAAAGAAGCCGATTTACTCAACCTGGTACAAAATGCTCCCCTAGGTATTTGCGTCCTCGATGCGGAAACCGGGGTAGCAGAATTACTCAACGATAAATACCTTGAAGTAGCCGGCAAGCCCCGGGAGCAGATCATCGGGCATTGGTACTGGGATGCTTTCCCCGAATTCAGAGATCCCTATCAGTCCATTCTCGACAAGGTGGTACAAACCGGCATTGCTTATCATGCTGATGAGGTTTCTATGATGTTGTTACGCAAGGGCCGGCCCGAACCGGTTTTCGTCACTTTTGTTTATGCGCCGGTGATTTCGGCGAACGGTAAGGTGAGTAAAGTAGCGGTATGGGTTTGGGAAAATACCAACCAGGTGAACCAGCGGGAGGAAGTACTCACCGCCCAGGCAGCCGTGCAAAGGGAGAGAGACCGGCTGCATGAATTTTTAATGCAGGTTCCGGCAGGCATTTGTATTCTGGATGGCGAAGACTTCGTTTATGAACTGGTAAACCCCCTCTACCAACAGTTGTTTCCCGGCAGGGAACTAATAGGCAAATCCCTTTTGGAAGCGCTGCCTGAAATCAAAGACACTCCTATCATTGGCATTTTACAGGAGGTGCTCACCACTGGTAGACCGTTTGAAGCTACCGAGCTCCTGGTACCCCTGGCACGCACCCCTGACGGGCCTGTTGAAGACCGTTACTTTAATTTTATTTACCGCGCCCGGCAGGATGAAACTGGCAAGCCCGATGGGATTCTCGTGTTTGTAATAGAGGTAACCCGTATGATGACGATTCAGCAGCAGTTACGTGACGCCCGCGAGAAGGCTGAGCAGCAGAAAAGAGTGTACGAAACCATTACTTCGGGCACGCCCGACCTGATGTACGTTTGGGACCTCGACTACCGGTTTACCTATGCCAACAGCGCCCTGCTGACCATGTGGGGAAAAACATGGGATACAGCCATTGGCAAGGGATTAAGGGAAAATGGCTATGAAGAATGGCATGCGCAAATGCACGAACGTGAAATTGACCAGGTACGCGCCACCAAACAACCGGTGCGGGGTGAAGTGTCGTTTCCCCACGCGGTATTGGGCAGGCGCATGTATGATTATATACTGATACCAGTACTCAATGAGGCCGGGGAAGTAGAAGCGGTTGCCGGTACTACCCGCGACGTGACCGAACGCAAAGAAATGGAAGAAGCCCTGGCCAAAAGCCGCGATGAGTTACAGTCTATCAACGAAGAACTGGCAGCTACCAATGAAGAGCAGGCCGCTTCCAACGAAGAATTAATTACGATCAACGAAGAACTGGCTCTTGTGAATAAGCAGTTAGCAGATGCGCAATTGAAGATAGAGGAAAAACAGGTTGCGTTGAAGCTGGCCATAGAGGCAGCCAATATCGGCACCTGGTATGTGCACTCGGTTACACGGGAAATGCTGGCAGATGCCCGGTTAAAGGAGCTGTTTGGCTACAACGCCGATGAACCGCTGAGCACTGAACAGGCGCTGGCACAGGTAACCGATGAGTACCGCGAACTGGTAGCTGTTAAGTTGGAAAATGCAATCAGCCATGGTGACGATTTTGATGTTATCTATCCTGTAATCGGCCTGCACAACCAGCGGATGCGCTGGCTGCGGGCAATCGGCAACCTGGCCCCCGACCCATCCGGAACTTTTTCTGCATTTACAGGTGTAGTGATGGATGTAACGGAGCAGAAAGCCGATGAACAACGAAAAAACGATTTTATTGGTATGGCAAGCCACGAATTAAAAACACCCCTCACCTCGCTAACAGCTATTATCCAGGTGGCACATGCCAAATTACAGAACAACGACGATCCATTTCTGGCTACAGCCATGCATAAAGCGAATGTACAGGTAAAACGCATGGCGGCGATGATCAACGGATTCCTGAACCTGTCCAGGCTTGAATCAGCTAAGCTGATCATAGAAAAACGTACTTTTGATCTGAGCATAGTTATAGCTGATGTTATTAAAGAAACCGAATTAACAGCACCTACTCACCAGATCAGCCAGCTGAATCTTGAAAAAATGATCATCAATGCCGATCAGGACAAAATTATCTCGGTGATCACCAACCTGCTCAGCAACGCAGTGAAATATTCGCCCAGGGGCAGCGTCATACAAGTGAATTACGCGCTTAAAGGCAGGAACGTTCTGGTTAGTGTTAGCGACCAGGGAATGGGCCTGACCGAGGCCGACAAGCTGAAGGTATTTGACCGGTATTACCGGGCCGAAAACACCCAGATGCATTTCACCTCAGGCTTCGGAATAGGGCTCTACCTAAGTGCCGAAATCGTCGCCCGGCACAATGGCGCCATCTGGGTAGAAAGCGAATTAGGCCGGGGTGCTACTTTTTATTTTACCCTGCCGGTTTAACAAACCTGCCATCGTGCTAGTACAAGAAACAGGTTACGAAAGAAACCGTAAAGAACCAATGGGATGCCTCTGCATTATGACGGTAACAGTGCATACATGATCCCTTCAGGTGAAGCCCTGCCCCTGCCCGAAGCACCCTTACCACAAACCCAACTAATTAATTTTCAAACATTTAAAAAAAATATCTTTTGTCAATTATTTTTGCAACAAAGTGTAACATTATTCTCTTTTTTGCTATTATTATATAAAAGACGCAGATACTCACTTGAACCTCACGGTAGAAATAGCATTAGACGAACAGGTAGAACTTTGCCGCGAGGGCAATAAGCAGGCCTTTTACGATGTGTATCAACGGTATGCGAAGGCTATGCTCAACAGTAGTATGCGCGTATTGAATAACCTCGCAGATGCAGAAGATATGGTACAGGAAGCATTTATAGATGCTTTTAACAGCCTGGATAAATTCACCTATAAAAGCTCATTTGAAGCATGGCTACGGAGGATTGTCATTAACAAATCTATTAGCCTGCTACGGAAGAAGAAGATTCAATGGGTAGATACTGAAATCGGTAATATTAATGCCGGTGACGATGCAGAACTGGATGAAGATGACTTTTCAGCCGATATCGACAAAATCAAAAGAGCCATAGCAGGGCTCCCCGAAAATTACCGCGTGATCTTTAACCTGTTTATTATTGATGGCATGAAACAGGAAGAGATTGCCGCGCTTCTCAACATATCGCATAATAACGTAAGAACGATTTACCACCGGGCAAGAAAAAAGGTAATCGATACAGTAAACGCAATAGCATGAGCAAGAAACTGGAAGATTATATCAGGAATCATAAAAACGCGTTTGATGAATACACTCCTTCCGACGCGTTGTGGCAACGCATTGAAGGCAAGCTGGACATAGTAAAGGTTGCCCCTGTAAAAGGAAGGGTGTTTGCCTTAAAGAGCTGGATGAAGGTAGCTGCGGTTATCGCCTTAATGGCAACAACTGCGGTCGTTTTTTACAACCTGAACCGCAACGGAGCGCAGCCGCCCGACAGGGTAGCGACAACGGGAAATGGAAACGACAGCACCCCTGTTATGGAAAAAAGAAGCGCGGAAGATATTGTTGAAGATACGCCAGTAATAGAGAATAACAGCCCGCAGGGACAAATAGCAGGAAATGATCCCCAAAAAGAAAAAAAAGAGGGGCCTCAAAAAAGTTTGGAGGAAGAAGAATTATATCATTACGCAAAGTTAATTGAAGTAAAGCAGGGACAGATGAAAGAGCTGAAGAAAACGGAGCCCGAACTTTACAAAGAATTCTCCAAAGACGCCGAAATGCTGGAAACTTCGTACGATGCCTTGAAAGCGCAGTTATCGAAGGGCGTGAACAGCGAAAAATTACTGGAAGCCATGATTGGCAACTTAAAGATGCAAGCAGATCTGCTCAATAAACAACTCGAGATTTTAAAACAAGTACGCAAAAAAAAGAAATTGAACGATGAGAAGGACTATAAAAATCTGTAGCCTGTTGTTTCTGCTGATTGCATTGACAACCTCCGCTGCACGCGCCGACAACTTCAACGAAAAAAGGAAAACATATAGCAAAAGCTATTCTTTATCTGGCAACCAAAGAGTTAAAATAGCCAACAAGTTTGGAAAAGTTGAAGTAAAGGCCTGGGATAGAAATGAAGTTAAAGTAGATGTAACGATCATCGCATTTTCGCAAAATGAGCGTGTAGCCCAGGGCATTCTTGATAATATCACTATAGAAAGCAGCGACGGCAACCCGGTTACCTTTACCACTAAATTTCAGGGAAGTACCAATACCAAAGGCCAGAAATCCAAAATGGAAGTTAACTATATGGTATATATGCCATCCGGCAATCCTTTAGATATTAAAAACGAATTCGGGAGCAGCAGCATACCAGACTGGGAGGGCGAAATTAACATCAGGCAATCCTTCGGGCCTATAACCACGGGAAAGCTTCAAAAGGCGAAAGATATAAACGTAGAATTTGGCTCGCTGACATCGAGCGCCATTAACGACGGCCGCATCAGGATATCGTATTCGGACATGAAAATCGATAATCTTTCCGGAACGGTATCGGGCACTATCGACTTTTGCAAGGGAACTAAAGTCGGACTGAATGACAACCTGGAAAAGCTGGACATGAAAGTATCCTATTCCGATGTCTCTATTAACGTATCATCCAAACTCAATACAACACTTAATATTAAAACCAGCTTTGGAAACCTGAAGAACAATAGCAAAGTAGATGTAATAAATAAGACCAAAGAAAACAAATACGGACCCACATTAGACAACACTTCTTCGGGTACGCAGGGCTCAGGTAAAGCGTCGGTTAACATCAGCAGCAGCTTCGGGGATATCACCTTAAAATAGAACAGGCTAACCGGTTACATTTTTGGTCACTCCGTTCGTAGTAAATATAAGAAAATGCCTTCGTTACCGGAGGCATTTCTATTTTTAACTGATGATACAAAGTAACAGAGTACTCATCAACAGGTATTCAAATTATTATTGCATATACCCTTTTGCGCCTTGTACCAACCTCCGGCCAAGGCTATGCTGAGGCTGGTGGCCTCAGCAACCAGTTTGATGCATTTCAATAAAACAGATGTCGTTTATTACAAGTTAAGTGTGCCGGTTACTTGACAAAAGCATGTTTATAACCCTGTATTTTGTTCCAGGCGCCACGCGTAAAGTCCGGTATTTGCACGGGAGCGCTTCCGTTATTTAATGAAATGGCAGATAGCTCTGTCAATGAGCACCACTCAGCCAGGTCATATACATCCATATCTAAAGGAAGACCGTTTTGCAAACAATAAGCCAGGCGATAGTCCATAATAAAATCCATTCCGCCATGTCCGCCTACTTTTTTAGCCGTTTCTTCCAGCTCCTGTTGAATAGGATGTTTATATTTCTGCATTAAAGTATCCTTCATTCCCCTGCTTACAAAATCATGTGCATTCAGTTTTTCGTGATGGGCAGCTATATCTGACGAAAGCCGGTCGCCATCAACAGCATATCCTTCTGATGGATATTTGTTGGCAAAACCCTTGGTACCGGTTAACTGGTACATACGCGAGTAAGGACGTGGCGTCATCACATTGTGTTGAATTTGCATCGTCTTTCCTTTTTCTGTTCTGATCATAGTGATCGTATGATCACCGTTTTCAAATGCTTCCGGGTATGTGCCTGCAGATTTTTTCCATTGTTCGCGACCGTTGAAAGATTTGGTATCTACCGAAACCAAAAAGTTCATTTTATCGCCCCGGTGTATATTCAAAGCCTGGCAAACCGGGCCAATACCATGGGTGGGGTAAACATCTCCCCTGTATTTTTTATTATAATCGAGGCGCCAGTTGTTCCAGTAATCATCCCAGAACTGAGACAGCTCATGAATGTAAGCGCCTTCTGCATGAATTACTTCTCCAAACAGGCCCTGTTGTGCCATATTTAAAGTAGTTAACTCAAAGAAATCATACACGCAGTTCTCCAACATCATACAATGTTTACGTGTTTTCTCGGAAGTATTGATCAGATCCCAGATATCTTTCATATTCATAGCGGCAGGTACTTCTATAGCTACATGTTTGCCTTTTTGCATGGCATACAATGCCATCGGAACATGATGCTTCCAGTCGGTAGCAATATATACCAGGTCGATATCATCCCGCTCGCATAACTTTTTCCAGGCGTTCTCCGATCCCGAGTAACCCGTTGCACGCGCTACCTTATTGGTATCCAGGATAACCTGGGCTGCTTCTACTCTTTCAGGCCTTAGATCAGCTAACGCTACAATCTTTGTATTCGGAATTTTGGTCCATCGGCTTACAGCGCCAGGCCCGCGCATACCTAATCCTATGAACCCTACTCTTACAACCGGTATCTTAGGCGCCGCATAAGTCAGCATATCCTTTTGTCCGGCTGCACGTACCGGAACCGGCATTTTGATGGTACGATCTGTTCTTGTTTTTGGAATACCTGATTTAGATCCCTGTCCAAAGCTTTCCAGACTTTGCAGGGTTACTGCAAAAGAGATAACAGCTACTACAAGAATGGTCAACTTGCTCATAAAATGTTTTTTTGTGATGATTCGTTTTTGATATGGACTTTCGTTCTGCATTATTTTGACAGGACTAAGGTAATGATTCAGGCATGTATCCATTTACGCAACCGTTTGCGCAAAATAAAGGTGGAGCCTTGTACCGCTTTGCCCGGTAAATTATGAAGGACTTGCCGTGGCTATGGCGTAAGATTATAGGCAATCCACTAATTTTTTATAAGACCCGCAGCCCCGGCCAACAACACCCCACATAACCGGTTTTTTCTGACGGACCAATAAGCAGTTTTAGTATTGACACTGATTCACCGGGTGACACTGATGTTCCACCGGCACGGGATCAATATCGTCTTTACCGGGTTGAGCAGGCATTTCAGGTAAGGATAGCGCCATGGGCAGCTACCGCACCAGCTCCCCAAGCTGAGCTACAAAAGACAGGGGCAGGAAGGAGAAAAAATGTGTAACTTTATAGTTGGAATAGTTCAAAACAATCTATCCGGACTGTTAACCGCAAAGCCTGGCTAAACTTTTTCTTTATCAAGGCCCGGCGGCACTTCCCTTTGCAATGCTTTTAATTCCAGTTGAAGCCGTTGTATTTTTTCCAGCAAATGACTGATGGCTTCGATACCTTCCATATTTATATCGAGGTCATAATGCAGGTGTATATACTTTTCCAGCAGAGAAAGCTGGTCGTTGTGAATGAAATAAGACTCGTTGGTATAACTAAGTTCCACCAGCCCATATTCACTCAGGGTTGTAACAAAAGAGGTTTCAATGCGGTAATGTTTGCAGCACTCCTCCATTAAAATAGTATTTTCGTTGGTCATCGTTTATTTTTTAGAAGCTTCTTCGGCCAGTTGTTGAAATAATTCTTTTTCCTTGGGTGTAAGATGGGTGGGCAACATCACTTGCCAGGTGATATAAAGGTCCCCGAAACGGCCCTCGCTTTTATAAACCGGGAAGCCTTTTCCTTTTAACCGGACTGTTGTGCCATTAGGTGTTTCCGGTTGTAAAGTGAGCTTCACCTTCCCATCCATCGTTTCAATGGTTTCCTCGCCGCCCAAAATTGCCTTGTACAGGCCAACCGGTGTTTCCTGATACAGGTCATTGCCTTTCCTTGTAAACCTGGTATCGTTAATGATATGGAAGGTTATGAACAGGTCTCCGGCCGGTCCGCCGTTTACGCCGCCGCCGCCATATCCCTTAATTTTAATTTCCTGGCCGTTACCGATGCCGGCCGGTACCGTGATGCGAATATGCTTACCATTTACAGTAAAGGTTTGCTGATGCGTTTTATAGGCCTCGCTCAATTTCAAACTTACCTCAGCCCGGTAGTCTTGTCCCCTGTACTTCACATTACCCTGTGATGCATCACTACTGCTACCACCGAACATACGCGAAAAAAAATCGGAAAAACTGCCCTCATTGTTGTAGGAGAAATACTCCTCTTCTCCGAAGGGCTGCTGCGGTCCGCTTTCCTGCTGCCCCTGCCTGCGGCGGGCCTGTTCAAATTGTTCCGAAT
>JBQGCI010000425.1:0-2959 GCA_052038405.1 Acinetobacter pittii | reverse complement strand
ACAGGTACAATTGAAAAGAAACCCCTTGGTGAAGAGGATGTGGAGCTGACCATACAGCTGCTGCGCGAAGTACAACCTCAACAAATTTTTTGTGCCGGGGACTTTGCCGATCCGCATGGCACCCACCTGGTATGTTTTAATGCGGTGCTGAAGGCATTGCAACGCATTAAAGCGGATGGAGATGCGTGGGTCAGCGAATGCTGGCTATGGCTGTACAAAGGAGCCTGGCAGGAGTGGGATATCGAGGATATTGAAATGGCCATTCCGATGAGCCCGGCGCAGGTACTTAAAAAGCGATTTGGTATTTTTATTCACCAGTCGCAGAAAGACAGTGTACCCTTCCAGGGAAGTGACGACCGGGAGTTCTGGCAAAGAGCGGAAGAAAGAAATGCAGCCACCGCTAAAATCTTTGCAGACCTCGGACTTACACACTATGCCGCTATGGAGGCCTTTGTAAGATGGGCATATTAAAATACTATCAGCACTCAATTCGTGCAATCGTTCGTTCTGATTACAAAATGTCGCAGTAACCTGCGGCATTTTTATTGAAAAATACGCAGAAGCACCGTGCTCATTCACAGGGTTGACAGGAAGGATCTGGCCGCAAAAAAAAGTAACCTGTTTTAAAATTTGCCACGCTGGCTAAAATGAATACTTTTATTCTCAAAACAAACTTAAGATACGAAGAGTAGCTGGAAGCTGCTCTTCGTATCTCCCTCTAAATACCGGAACCAAACAATGCACAAGAAGCTGTATCTGAAAAAATATGCTCAAACGCGTAAACGGTTCCATAATATTATCAATATAGGGTTAACCCCCGAACTTAGTTTTGAAGAAACCAGGAGAGTTAGAGTGCTCAATGTGATGGGAATGATGGGCCTTCTCATATCAACTATCTTTGCCTTCATTCACTTTTCTAATGAACGCATTACATTGGGCCTGCTTAATGTAGTAACAATGCTATCAACCGGAACTGTTATCATTGCCAATTACAAACACTCCTACTATTTTGGCCAGTTAACAGTTAGTATCGCGTTAAGTCTTGTTTTCACCGTCACCAGTTTTCTCTATCATGATGGTATGGAGTTTTACCTGATGCTGCTAACAGCGGTGATCGCCACTATTATGGAAAGAACCTTGTTTTTACGAACTTTATCTATCATTAACTGCGTGATATTTCTGGTACTCGTAAAGCGGTCGGCCGAATTTTATACACCGACACCGGGTAATATTTATTTCATTAACCTGGTGTTATGGGTTATGTTTTACCTGGTTTTCTTCAGGTATTCCGGAAAAATAAACCGTTTGTACCTGGCTAGTATAGAAGAGCGAAACCACCAACTCCGGCAGCAACAGGCCAGGCTCGCTGAACAAACAAAAGAACTGGAAATAAGCAACCGCAAGCTGGCTGCACTAAACAGTACCAAAGAAAAACTATTTTCTATTCTGGCACACGATGTACGGAGCCCGATTGCGGGGCTAAAGGGCTCACTGGATCTGCTTAATGAAAAAGCCTTATCTCGGGAAACTTTTACCGAGCTTTCGAAAGAACTGTCATCGCAGTTGAACCAGTTACAGGATAGCCTGGATAATTTACTGAAATGGAGTAACCGGCAAATGACAGGGATGGAATTGCAGCCGCAAAAAATACTGATAGCCCCCCTGATAGATGATACTATCGGCTTATTGCAGTACAACCTGGCCAATAAAAACATCAGCATCAATATCTCAGATACTGATGCAATGGTATATGCCGACCCCGATCATATCAAACTGGTTATGCGCAACCTGATTTCCAACGCTATTAAATTCAGTTATGCCGGCAGCGAGATTGACCTGCTGGTAGAACAGAAAGATTCCCTTGTGCATTTTTCTGTCATTGATAAGGTTATTGGAATGAAGCAGGATGTTATAGACGAATTATTTAATGAAGCCGCTGTAACCTCCCAAAGGGGTACTTACAACGAAAAAGGCACAGGCATGGGATTAAAGATCAGCCGGGAATTTGCCGAGAAAAACGGGGGTGAAATTTCAATGTATTGTGAGCCTGGCTCCGGCTGTGTTTTCACATTAACGATACCCGCAGCCAGCCAGGGTATGTTGCCCGATTAGAATACTCGTAGCTGAGGGTTCGTAACCCACGAATCAGGCTATTCGCCAATCTTAACGGTATAGTACCAGCCATGAACCATAAACAATAATCAGTGGTTTTGAGCAACAGGGAAAACCTGCCTGAAGGAAACAGGCATCAATACCCTGCTTATCAAATAAGGCCGGCCCCGGGACCTCAGGGTTTACAACCCATCTCATGGCTATAACACAAATGAAACCGCTTGTTGAAAGCAAAACCATAACAGGCTGGAATGATGACGGGATGATACAACCTGATAATATTCCTTTTACAAAGATTTGCGAGCGCCTGTTTGTTACATGGCCAGTTTGCCAAACAGGGATAGGCATTTGGGTGGTAGTCCTCGCCGCTTCGGTTTACCGCATCTGTTCCTGATACATAACTTAGGACTTTGCCAACCATCGCCGATAATACATCCTACTTCCTCCCTTGGCACTTAACATTTACGATTCTCCCATTCCTCCGCCCCAGTAGCTACCTCCATGACGCACTTGCTTTCCTCCTACAAAACAATATTATTCTTCGGTACAATAGCCGGTGGCAGGCTGGCTTCATCCAGCATATCCCGCATATCTATTTCGATGGTACGACTGATTTGAGTAATCGGCACATCGTTGGCGCTTCCTTCAAAGGGGTTCACTGAGCTTTCGCCCACCGTATCCAATGTATGGAAAGCCCAGGTAATTGCAGCTGAGAAAGGAATATTCAACCAAATGGAATATCCCTCTAAAAAGGTACCGTCACCCAGCTTATCAAACTCCCGAAGCAATGCAAAGGGAACTAAAACAATAAATATGAAAAGCAGGTAAGTGGCGATGGACGAAAAAT
>JBQGCI010000424.1:0-6977 GCA_052038405.1 Acinetobacter pittii | reverse complement strand
CAGTTGCTGCGCTCCCAAATAGAGATACAGGAGCAAACATGCTCCCAGATCGGGAAAGAGCTACACGACAACGTAGGCCAACTCTTAAGTGCATCCCGCATGTTGATCGGCCTGGCGGAGCGAAGCCTCCAAACGCCGCCCGACACTTTACTCACAGCAAACGCCACTATCGCGAAAGCTATTAACGAACTACGATCCTTATCAAAATCTCTTGATAAAGACTGGTTATCTCAGTTTAACCTGTTGGACAAGCTGAAAGCAGAAATGTTGAGGATAAATGCGGGAAATGTCGTCAGCGCTCACCTTCATATACATGCTGAGCCTGTTCTCCCTTCCTCCAAACAGATCATTCTTTTTCGGATTATACAGGAGGCTGTGGAAAATGCATTAAAACATAGTAATTGTAAAGTGATAGATATTTATTTTTACAAAAAAGAGACTGATGCCGAAATTACAGTGGCCAACAACGGTACGGGATTTAAAAATAAGGGAATGGGTTTGAAAAATATGCAATACCGTATTCAACTTTTGGGAGGTACCATCCATAAAAGTTCCACCGCCAATGGCACCAGTATTGTTATTGTTATACCCCAAACTGCAGAAGCCCATGACAACTAAAATAGGTCTTGTAGATGATCACCAGCTTTTTTTAAAATCGCTAAGCCTGATGCTAGAGAGCTTTAAGGTATATGATGTAATACTGGAAGCCAGTAACGGCAAAGATCTTCAGGAAAAAATAAAACATAGAAAAGAATTACCGGAAATCATGCTTGTGGATGTGAACATGCCCCTTATGAATGGCATTGAAACTGTGAAATGGCTCACGGATAACTATCCCCAAATTAAACCAGTGGCGCTATCGATGAATGCCGACGATGATGCGATCATATCCATGTTCAGGGCAGGATGTTGCGGATATCTTTTAAAAGACACCCACCCCAACGAGCTGGAAAAAGCATTGGACGAGATCAATAAAAAAGGCTACTATAATGCTGATGCCGGTAATATTAACTTTCGCAGGATACTGATGAAAGCAGACGAAAAAGAAGGTCCGTTGTTAAGTTCCAAAGAAGCTGTTTTTTTACAATATGCCTGTAGTGAACTTACCTACAAGCAAATCGCGTCAGAAATGAACCTGAGTGAACGAACGATCGATGGTTACAGGGAGGCATTGTTTAAAAAATTTAATGTGCAGAGCCGTGTGGGGCTCTGCCTGGAAGCAATAAGAAAGGACCTGGTAAAATTATAATTATCCCTGATAAATATCTACATTTACCACACTAAAACCCAACTACATGGCCCAAAACGAAACGATTTCAGTAAAACGGATTCCTTTTTACCTTTTTTTAATCCTTTTAGGATTTCTTATATTTTATGTTTATGATCTTGTGGTAAAAAAAGACGGGGACGGAACCGGTACTCCCGTACCGACCGAAGCACGACCCATTACAAAGGAAGTCGCTGACGCTTATATCAATAATTATTTATCTTCCCAGGATTCACTGGGTGATGCGTACAAGCTCGTTACTTCGGATGGCAAAACCACATTACGGGGCTTCTGGATTTCGAAGGAAAGCCTTAAAGGCATGGACGAATCCATCAGAAAAGCCGATCCTAAGGCAAACATCGTTGGTTATAGCGTTTATTTTGGCAAAGCCGAACCTTATAGCAAAAATAAAAACCAGGCATTAACCCTTATTATACGGGGCACAGTACCGGGGAAAGCGGCAAATACCGGTATAGCAACCAAAAAAATGATGGTTGGCGATAACGAGGGGGTAGAAGATTCGGGTGACTTTTATGACCATACTGATCCATGTCCTAGTCGTTGCGGAGAAACGAAGCCACAACGTTAATACACATGAGTACACGTTTCCTTATTTACCTGGGCGTACTATTAATGACCTGGCTTTTCGGGCTCATAAAGTTTAAAAAGCTAAGTAGCCCGTATAAGCTTTTGACTGCTTTTATACTTGTTACATTTATCAGTGAATCTGCAACTCGATTGTTTATCTACGAGTACCGGAACAGCTGTCCGCCTTACCATATTTATCAACCCCTGCAATACTTTTTTATAACAGCTTTTTACCTGAGTCATTTAAAAAAATCAATTTTCTTAATTTCCTGGTCGTGGGTTTTATTCATCATATATTCTATAATTAATTCAGCTTTCTTTCAGAATGTGTGGACGGTGCCTACAAACGCTATGCTCCCGGCGAACATTGTGTATGTTTTATGTTCCCTGCAATTATTTAAAAGCATGTTAATGCATACCAGCGATCAACCTTTGCTCAGGCAGGGATTGTTCTGGTATAATACATCTACATTGATTTTGTTTACCTTTAATTTTTTCTGTTGGAGCTTCTATAACGTGTTACTGAAACTTAATAATGATTCATTTACATTAACGGACATAACATATGCATTAAACATGCAGTATTACATAGTTACCGGAATTGCCATTTATCTAAACGCCAGGCGTAGCGCCGATGAACAATAATGTATCAGAAATATATGTTTTCATTTTTACCGGGATTCTTCTTTTCGGCATACTGGCAGGATTTATTATCTTTTTTGTAGTTGCTTATTATAAAAAACAGCAACAAAATTCCAGGGAAAAGCAACTGCTGCAAACAAAGTTTAACGAAGATCTGTTAACCAGTACCATAGAGATACAGGAAAAAGCTTTTGACGACATTAGCCGGGAGCTGCATGATAATGTTGGACAACAATTATCCGCAGCTACCATCTATCTGAATCTGCTGATGCAGGAAGCCGGCCAGCAACAAAACGGGAAACTGCAAACCTGCAGGGAGATCATTTCCAACAGCCTCCAGGATATTCGCCATATATCACAAACATTGCTAGGAGACAAAATAACCCAGGCTGGCTTTATAGATTCGTTACGAATAGAATTATCTAAAATCAACAAGCTGGGGATTTGTCGTGCTACACTTCATACCAGCGGGGAACCTCTGGAACTAGACCCCCGAAAGGAAGTTATCTTATTCAGAATTGTACAGGAAGCTATTAACAACGCAACGAAGCACGCCCCCGAAAGCGAAATCCATATAAGCATCAGAAACGAGGATACCCAGCTAAAAATCAGCATTAAAGATACCGGGCAGGGATTTGATTCGGGCAAAAAGGAAAAAGCCGGCGTAGGATTAATTAACATGGAAAGCAGGGCAAAAACTATCGGAGCTCAATTTATACTCACAAGCAAGTTTAACGAGGGTACACAAATTGACATTATCTTATAAAGCGGCTATAGGCAAACAGCCAGGATACGCCAATTATTTTTTAACCGCATTATTAACTATATTTACCATCTAACCAGGTTACCATGCGAAAGGAACTGCTTATATCCAGCTTTTTATTTCTTTTTTGCAGCATTCTCCAAGCAAAAGAGAAAAGTGATACTTCCTATTTACCCGAAAAGTACTATACTACTTTGGGAAGTGACCAGCCCTTATACTCGGGAAGGCTTTTTCCAGGTTATTCATTAAACATAAAAGGCTCCGCATTTATGCCCGAAAAGGGATGGGCGCAGGGCTCCGTTTTGTATAACAACATTTGGTATAAAACCGATGCTTTAAAACTGGACGTTCACACTGGAGAACTCATCATTCAAACACCAACACTGTTTTCTATTATACCCATTGGGTACAGGATAAACAGGTTCATCCTGGGAGAAAAAAGATTCATAAGAATTGATAGTACTGGCAGATCTGCGACCAAAGCGGGGTTTTACGAAGTTCTTTTGGAGGGTCCCCTGAAAGTTCTCGCCTGGAGGAATGCCGCACTGGAACAGAAAATAGAGCAATTAACCCTGGAGCGCGAGTTTATACGAAACGACGAATTCTTTTTACAGAAACAAGAAGCATTAATAAAAATTGTTTCTAAACGCAATCTTTATGAGCTGTTAAAAGACAAAAAAAAGCAAATAAAAAAAACGTTAAGACCGCTTGGGCTAACTTTTAAGAAAAACAGGGAGATGCTGATATTAAAGGCTGTAGAAATCTATAATCAAAACTAATGCTCCAACGCATTTTCATGGTACTCTGTTTCAGCACATTTGTTGTTCAGTCAAATGCACAACGCGGTGAACCGTCGGTAACGGCCCAATTTGACAGCGTACTTGTAAAAGATTTTATTCTTGAAATAGAAAAACAATCGAGCTATTTCTTTTATTTCGACTCCACTCAGGTTGATTCGTTGTACATAGATATAACAGTGACCGGGGAGGCGCTGCCTGATGTGCTTGAAAAAGTACTGAAACCTAAAGGCCTGGCCTACGCAATTGATACAACAACTCAAAAAGTATATATTTCGAGAGACCTGGCGATGCAACTATGGTTGCCAAGGGGGATATACAAAGATACGGCAACGGACAGTTATCCGGCTGGCCGGCAACCTTACGCTAATACGCTGGCAACAATTAAGACAGCGAAACGCTCCCCAACGGCAGAGAACAAGCTATATGAAATTGGGAACCGTAACCTAAAACCCGCAAATGTAGTACTGCTTAACGGAACCATTCGAAATGTCCGCACGGGAGAGCCCGTTCCTAACATATCGATATTGATAGATAATGAACAGTCTGTAACATCCGACGCATATGGCAATTACGCTATTAATATGGCGCCGGGAAAGCATAGCCTGAATGTGATAGGATTTGGCATAAGGGAAGCATTACTGAACCTGCAGGTTTACTCAGACGGGATAATGAATATTGACGTGCAGGAACAGATGCCTACACTAAAAGAAGTGATTGTTTCTGCCACAAGAACCAGAAACATAAGAAATGTTCAAATGGGCGCTTCCCGGTTAAGTATTGCAGAAATTAAGCAAATTCCTTCACTTTTTGGAGAAGCTGACATATTAAGAGCGATCACTACCCTTCCGGGAGTAAAAACGGTAGGAGAAGCGAGCACCGGTTTCAACGTACGGGGAGGATCTGCAGACCAAAACCTTATCTTGTTTAACGAATCCACGATTTACAACCCTTCTCATTTTTTTGGCATGTTCTCCTCATTTAACCCCGAAATTGTGAAAGATATTGAGTTGTATAAAAGCGCTATGCCCGCTAAATATGGAGGCAGGCTTTCGTCAGTATTAGATATCAATAGCCGGGAGGGCAACAAAAGAAAGATATCGGGCTCGGCGGGTATTGGTCCCATAACCAGTCGTATACAACTGGAAGGACCACTGGTTAAGGATAAAACATCCTTTATACTGGGTGGCAGGTCCACCTACGCCAATTGGTTAATTGATTTGCTTCCCCAAGAGTTTGACAAAAGCCGGGCTTCTTTCCAGGACTTTAATTTAGGTTTAAGTCATAGCATCGACTCCAATAATAATATTTATATTAATGGCTATTATAGCCGCGATCGCTTTACGCTGAACGATGATACAGCCTATCAGTACAATAACAGAAATATCTCCGTTAAATGGAAGCGGGGTCTTTCCAGGAGATTACAGGGAGAACTAATCGGCGGATATGACTATTACAAATACCAGATCAGCAGCGAAGATAATGAGGTTAATGCCTTTAAATTATTCTTCGACATCAGACAGCTATTTGGTAAACTTAATTTTGTTTACTACCAGAGCCAGAAGCATGCTTTTGATTTTGGCTTAAGTACAATACATTATAAATTACATCCGGGTAATTATGAGCCTGCCGGCGGCCAGTCGCTGGTAAGGCCGGATACTGTTAGTACTGAATATGCACTGGAAAATGCTGCATACATCACACATCGCTTCAACCCCACTCAAAAGCTGGCTATCTCCACCGGATTGCGATACTCCTTATATTCCTTTATAGGCCCCCAGGATGTAAATTACTATCTGCAGGGGCAGCCACGAACTGCAGATACACGAACCCATACGGTTTCTTATGCTAAAGGAAAGTTCATTAATAATTATAGCGGGCCGGAACTGAGAGTGTCATTGCGATATGCATTTACGCCCGATTTTTCGGTGAAGGCCAGCTATAACACGCAAAGGCAACATATTCATTTACTGTCTAACACAACGGCTATATCACCCACCGATATCTGGAAACTCAGCGACCCCAACATTAAGCCGCAAACAGGCGACCAGGCCGCTCTCGGCTTTTACAAAAATCTGCGTTCCAATACCATTGAAACCTCCGTTGAAGTATACTACAGGAATATTAAAAACTACCTGGATTATAAACCGGGGGCATTGCTCCTGATGAATGATAATATCGAAACCGACGTTATCAACACCAAAGGAAAAGCCTATGGTGTGGAAGTGTTGATTAAAAAACCTGTCGGAAAACTAAATGGCTGGATAGGTTATACTTACTCCCGCATACTTTTAAAAGCAACGGATGAAGCGCTGGGCAACCTGATCAATGACGGTAATTTTTATCCGGCTAATTATGACAAACCACACGATTTTATTGTTGCAGGTAACTTTAAGGTCAACCATCGCTTCAGTTTATCAGTAAATAGCACTTACAGCACAGGCCGCCCGATTACATACCCCATTGGGCGCTTCTATTATGGCGGATCTGAAAGGGTGCTATATTCTGACAGGAATCTGTATCGCATTCCGGACTATTACCGAACCGATTTCTCAATGAATATCGAAGGCAATCACAAAGTGCATCAGAAAACACACAACTCATGGACAATAGGCGTTTACAATTTATTAGGAAGACGAAATCCCTATTCTGTGTATTTCATTTCTGAACAAGGCCAGGTAAATGGCTACCAGTTGTCCATATTCGGCAGCGCCATACCTTTCATCAACTATAATATCCGTTTCTGATATGAATAAACACTTGTTATATGGCCTGATACTGCTGGCTTTTACGGTGGGCGCCTGCAAGGACAGGCATTTTCCCCAATATACAACCACAGATAAAGGCTATCTGGTGGTAGAAGGTATACTCAATGCGGGCAGCGAACCTACCGATATTAATATATCCAGAACCTACCCTA
>JBQGCI010000423.1:0-4309 GCA_052038405.1 Acinetobacter pittii | reverse complement strand
GGAACCCTATCTGGGCAAAGCGCGTTTTTTAGCCGCCTACCTGTTAACGGGTATTGCGGCCAGTACCACCAGCCTTTGGTGGCATGACGCCACTATCAGTGCCGGCGCTTCCGGCGCTATATTCGGTATGTATGGTGTATTCCTGGCTATGCTTACGAGTAACCTGATCGAGAAAGAAGCGCGGAAATCTTTATTAACCAGTATCAGCATTTTTGTAGGGTATAATTTGCTGTATGGTTTGAAAGGCGGCATTGATAACGCTGCACATATCGGCGGATTGGTGTGCGGGCTTATTACCGGCTACGCATTCCTGCCTGGTTTAAGAGAAACAGAAGAACCCCCTTCGCAATGGAAGGCAATAGGGCTGATGAGCCTGCTGGTATGTGGTGTTTCATTTGGTGTGTATAAGCATTTGCCCAACGACCTGGTTATATATGAAAAAGGAATCAAAGAGTTTACTGATACGGAAGCCTTTGCCCTTTCTGTATTTAAACTTCCGGAGGACACGCCCAGGGAAGAAAAACTTTTCAGTCTCAGGGACGAAGGATTGAATTACTGGAATCAGAACCTGGCGCTGGTAAAGAGCTTTGATCAATTAAAGCTTCCTGAAAACCTGGTTAAAAGGAACCGGCTATTAAAAGAATACTGTGAGTTAAGAATCAAGAGTTTTGAATTGCTGTACCAGGCGATAGCAGAGGATTCTTCACGCTTTGATGCCGAAATAACTACCGTTAATCAAAAGATCGAAGCGGTTATCGAAAAGCTGGGAGCGACAGGGTAGCAGATAGGGTATGGCAACATGCCATGCCGGTTGAAACACCTTGCGCTATTGGGATTGCAGAGGCCAGAGGACCGTTGACAGATGATAGCCAGGCCGGTATGCCGTACAGTACCGTCCCCCCTGTTCCCTGAATTTTATTTTGCAACCGGCCAGTTGCCGGAACACTAAGGCGTGAGCGGCCAGCTGGCATTATCAAGTGAAGGCGCGGCTATCTATTTTGTACCGGTGGCCGGCCCGGTAACAGACTTGAAGGCGAACTCTTATATCTTTTTTAAATTTATTTAAAATAAACTAAAACATTGATTGTAAAAATTTTAGGTAATTTATATAAACTTTTCAATTAAATTGTTGTCGGAATTCAAGCGGTGAAAGGCTGGTTTTACTCTTAAAAAGTTTACTGAAGGATTGAGCGTATTCAAACCCCAGCGAATAGGCCACCTCACTTACAGGCAGATTGGTTGTTGACAGGATCTCCTTAGCCTTTTCTATGAGCCTGGCATGAATATGTTGCTGCGCATTTTGACCTGTGAGAGCACGCAGCATGTCGCTCAGATAACTGGGAGAGAGGTGGAGCTGACCGGCAAGGTAGGCTACGGTAGGCACACCCCGGCTTAAAGCTGCATCGCTGTTGAAATAGTTGCTGAGCAGGTGCTCAAGCTTTTCCAGTAATGTACTGTGTACTGCTTTCCGGGTGAGGAACTGACGCTTGTAGAAACGATTGGCAAAATTGAGCAGCAATGCTACCTGGGCAATCACAATTTCCTGGCTGAAGTCGTCAATACGAGCCTGCAGCTCTTTATCCATCATATCGAACAGGGAAAAGATAGTAGCTTGCTCCTCATCAGATAAATGAAGCGCTTCATTAGCCGTATAGGAGAAAAAGCCATATTGTTTAACAGCGCGCGCCAGCGGATGCCCCAGGAAAAAATCAGGATGAATTAAAAGTGTATAATAACAATCGCCGGCAGGTTCAGGAGCCGTTGTATGCCCGCCAATTACCTGGTGCGGGGCAGCAAACATCAAACCACCGCCATTAAAGTCATAATAATCCTGTCCGTACCGGAGCTTACCGCTTACCGGAGGCTTAAATGATATTTTATAAAAGCTAAGCACATGAGAGCTGCCCAAAGCCTGCGAGCAAATGGGTAAATGTTTCCCGTTGATCAAACTAATCAAAGGGTGCCTTGGCTGGGGCAATCCCATTAACCGGTGTGCTTCCGGTATTGAAGCAAACTGCTGGTGGCCGGATTCTTCTTTTTTCATTATTAAAAATATCTAACAACAATAACCGGCAGCAGGTTCAAAGCCGGTTATTGTTTTGTGAAGTACTTATTTCGCTACCCCCTGTGCGGCATTTGATATTTCGGCCCAGGCTTCCCATTCTGCCAGGCGTTGTTCATAGGCACCGCGGGTCCAGGGCAGGCCCTGGTTCCCTAATAAAAAGCGTAGAGGTGGCTGATCGGCATCTACTATTTTAAACAGGGCTTCGGGTGTAGCTTCCGGATCTCCTTTTTCCAATTGCTGAAGGTTTTCTGCAAAACTGGTCTTCAGGCTGGTATAAATATCCATACCCGCTGCAAATTTTAAAGATTGCTGGCTGCCAAATTCGGTAGCATAAGCGCCGGGCTCAATAATGGTTACTTTGATACCAAAAGGCTTTACCTCTTCGGCCAGGCTTTCATAAATGGCTTCAAAAGCCCATTTGGAGGAGCAGTAATAGCCAATTACCGGCAGCGTTACATGTCCCAGGTTACTGGAGGTACCCAGTATATGCCCGTGGCCCTGCCCGCGCAGCAACGGGAGCGCTGCCTGAATCACTGCCACCGGTCCGAGTACATTGGTTTCATACAAGGCTCGGATTGCATCGGCATCGGCTTCTTCAATCGTACCTACCAGGGAGTAGCCCGCATTATTCAATACAATATCGAGTTTACCAAAATGAGCATGTGCCTGTTGCACCACTGCTTTTACTTGTTCCGCATGGGTTACATCCAGCTCCAGCGTTAATACCCGGTTGCCGTATTTCTCATTAAGGTCGGCAATGCTGTTCACATTACGGGCTGTTGCTGCAACGCTGTCGCCGCGTTTTAAAGCGGCCTCTGTCCAGACCCTGCCAAACCCACGTGATGCACCGGTGATGAACCATACTTTACCTTTTGTTGTCTGTGTCATATCAATTCATTATTTAGAAACCAAAGGTGGCTCCTGCAAAAAAATGGCGCGTAGTCTAATTGCGGGACTTTGTGTTCAAATTGCGGATTGCTTTGAAATGCTTCTTCGGGTGGTTTCAATAGCTGATGCTATAATTTCAGCGGGGAACTTTTACATTTGTCCGTAGAATGAAATGGAACAAAATACCACCTGACGCCTCCATAGCTTTGTTTGTGAAAGCGATATTGACTTTTGAGAGTAAAGGGGAGGAAACCGACACGGTATTGCCATTTTATGCAGATGGTTACCCCGGCCTGATGTATCACGAAACACCGGGCGGTATGTGTGTGCAGCCACAGAATAAACAGATGCCACCGGCTTACCTCTATGGGCAAACCATTCATCCGATCGACATACATCTAAAAGGCCCTTACCGCATTATCGTGTTCCAGCTTTATCCTTTCGTGCTCAGTAGCCTTTTTGATGTGGATCCGCAACTGCTGAACAATGACTGCTATAACCTGGGACAGCATGGGTATTGGTACCGTTTTGCACAGCGGCTACTCAATAAGGGTATACCGGCCCAGATCAGTATCATACAGGATTTCGTTTCCGGCCTGTTCGTTAATAAGAAAAAGGAGCCTGATGCTGAAGTAGGAAAAGCGATTGAATTGATACTGGAACGGAAGGCGCAGCTAAGCGTTAAAGATATTTGCGAAGCGCTGTTTTTGACGCCCCGCACCCTGGAGCGGCGGTTTTTAAAAGCAGTAGGCTTATCGGCCAAAGATTTTATCCAGATCACCCGGTTTCAGCAATCGCTGGAGCAGCTGGCCGAAAAGCAATTTAGCAAACTTACGGATATCGTGTATGCCAATGGCTTTGCCGATCAATCCCATTTTATAAGAGTATTTAAAGCATTTACCGGTAAAACACCTAAAGGCTTCCGTTATTTTTAAAGCCTTATTTTGTCGTATTTGTTCAATTTCCCGCGGCGGCACATCAATAGTTTTGTTGCATTAATTTAAAATAATAAATATGAGCAACAGAATTTTAGTAACCGGCCACACGGGCAAAACAGGCAGCCGGGTATATACGGCACTTACCAACACCCATGCTGATGTACGACCTGCTTCCCGCAACAGCCCTATTCCTTTCAACTGGTATGATGAACACACCTGGCCGCAAGCCCTCGCCGGTATCAGCAAAGTGTATATTACTTTTCAGCCCGACCTTGCTATGCCTGGCGCCGCAGACATCATTGGCCATTTTGTAAAAGCCTGCCGGATAGCCGGCCTTCAGCATCTCGTGCTGTTATCAGGCAGGGGAGAGCCGGAGGCCGAAGCCTGTGAACGGCTGATTATTGAGTCGGGTATGGAT
>JBQGCI010000422.1:0-7789 GCA_052038405.1 Acinetobacter pittii | reverse complement strand
GCCTCAACCTTGGATATTTCGAGTAGCACCATGATGATATTGCCGAGCGACTGGGCCTTTACCACCTGGCGGTTTAACTCCTGTTTGATCATTTCATTGTCAGCAGCCCTGCTGATTCTTTCCAACTCTGAAACCAAAACAGCAAGTGGTGTTTTTAGCTGGTGCGAAATATGATCGACAGTGCGTTTTTGGAAAATAAATGCCTCATTGGTTCGGCGCACCAACTCGTTAAATCTTTCTGTGAGATGCTCTATTTCGTAGGTATTGGTCTTTATTGAGAGCGGCTCGTTGTTACTGCTGAAATCGTAATGCTGTATATTATCGGCCAGTAAAGCTATGGGTTTGGAAATTTTACCCGATATATACAATGATACCAATATCACCAGGAGACTGAAACCTACGAACAGTCCAATCAGCACATTCCTGAGGTAGGAAAGCTTATCATAGCCAAATGCATCATAGGCTTTAATGATAGCATAATAAACCTGGTGATTGCTCTCGATATAGGCGCCGAGAACATCATATTGTTTTTCATCGGCAAAAACAGACTGTCGGGCGGGTGACAGATCTAAAAGAATGGATCGGGCGGAATATATTTCCAGACTGTCAAGACTTGAAAAAATCAAATCCTTTTCCTTATCGTATACCAGCAGCTTCTCATCGAAAAAGTCGTTAATATCCTGTTCATCCAATATAGATGATATCTCAGCACTTTGCTCCCGGTATTTTTGAATCAGTTGAACTGTATAGCGGATCTTATTCTGCTGCTGCTTTCTAAAGGATTGCTCGCGGTAGGAATAAAATAATATATAGATCAGCAGGAAGGTAATAGCCGTAATACCTATAACGGTTGAGCAAACATAAATCAGTATCCGCTTTTTAATTCTCATGATAGCTCCCAGTAGTAACCGTAACCCACTTTTGTTTTGATAGATTGTTGCCCGAAAGGCTTGTCAATCTTATTCCTTAAAAAGTTAATATACACTTCAATCGTATTGGTATTGTAATCAACGTTGCCGCCCCATATTTCTTTCATCAACTCTGCCTTAGACACTACCCTGTCTTTATTATCGATCAGCATATACAATATCTGGTATTCTCTTGGCGTCAACACTATTTTCTGCTCCCGTCGATACACCGTCTTTTGGTCGTCATTAATCACCACATCACCAGCTACCAGGTTTGATGAAGCATCCTCCTGCAATTGCCTCGATCTTTTAACCAGGTTTTGTATCCTGAGATAGAGTTCCCGCATATAAAAGGGCTTGGTGAGATAGTCGTCGGCACCGGCGTCAAATCCGGTAATCTTATCCTCTAACTCTGCAAAAGCGGTGAGCATAATAACCGGTGTTCTCCTGTTAAATTGCCGGTAAGCCCTGCATAATTCAAATCCATTTTTACCCGGGAGATTCACATCCATGATCACACAATCGAATACCTCTTTTCGCAGCACACGCTCCGCAAGCATGCCGTCATATATAACTTTTACATAAGCCTGTTCGGCTGTCAGTGCTTCCGTTATATTTTGCGCCAAAGTATGGTCATCTTCAATCAATAACAGGTTCATATTGTAAAGATATTACATCTTCCGGGAAGCGTCTGAACAGCATGTGGTTTAAGGATAATTTTATCGGCTTTAAGCCTTTCTTAAGGTGTTTCCGGCCAGCTTTGCCGCATCATGAAACGGACCCTTTTATTGAGCACGGCGCTTCTTTCCTTCTGGTGGGGCGCAACGGCACAAGATACACTACTATTATCGCGCAGCCAATGTGAGGCAATTTTCCTGAAAGAGAATTTATCACTCCTGGCAGAAAAACTTAACATACCAATGGCAGAAGCCGAAGTAAAACAGGCTTCTTTATGGCCCAATCCCCAATTCACCCTCGACGAAATCAATCTATGGGCGACCCGTCACCAAACCGGTGGTAAGGAAGTTTCTCCGCCGATTATAGGCAACTGGGGACGTAACCAACAATATGCGGTATCCATAGAACAGTTGGTCTACACCGCAGGCAAACGAAAAAAGTTAATGGCTTTGCAAAGTGTTGGCGTTGAAAAAGCGCAACAGTTTTTTAATGAACTGTTACGAAATCTAAAACTGGAGTTGCGGCGGCAGATAACGGAATTGCAGTACCTGCAATTGTCGGAGCAGACCTTCCAAACACAGTTACAATCGGTAAATGACCTGCTGAGCGCTTACGAACGTCAACTCGAAAAAGGGAATATAGCGGCAACCCAGGTCATACGCTTACAAAGCAAACAATTTGAGCTACAAAAAGCATTATACGAGCTGAAGCAGCAAAATAATGAAACGCAAAAAGAACTGAAACAGTTATTGCATTTGCCTCCCCAAACCTTTCTGAAATTGAGCAGCGATCAGTTTGAACGCAGCATTACCGAAAATAGTATCCCCACTTACCAGGCCCTGGTAACCGAAGCATCTACACACAGACCCGATTATAAGCTGGCATTACTGGAAAAAAGTTATTCGGAAAAATCATACGCTTATGAAAAAGCTTTACGCACACCAGATGTAACTATTAAAGGCAGTTACGACCGGAACGGCAGTACGATGCTCAACTTTGTTGGCTTCGGAGCATCTATAGACCTTCCCTTTTTCAGCAAAAATCAGGGTAATATCAGAAAAGCTGAACTGAGCATTCAACAGGCAAAAAAATTATCTCAGCAATCGCTCCACAATGTAGAGACCGAAGTAGCTGCCAGCTATAAGTCTTTGTTAAATGCATATACTTTCCACAGAAGTATGGATCCTGCTTATCTCCAAAGACTGGATCAATCTCTCGAAGCGCATACCCGGAATTTTTTATCCAAAAATATTAACATGCTGGAGTATTTGGATTTCCTGGAATCTTATCAGCAAAACAAACTCTCCATCCTCGACGCCTCCCGCGATCTGAATAACGCAGTGGAAGAGGTCAACTATGCATCAGGCACCGAACTAATGCCCTGATCCCAAACATATACTCCTAATTGATCTAATCAACATACAACATGAAAAAAATATTTTCGTTCTATACCATCATCGCTCTCCTCGCAGGTTGCAAAGAAAAAAATGAAACGCCTGTTGCACAACAATTCTGCCTCGACAAAGAACTGAAGTCCAAAATCAGTATTGAAGAAGTTAAAGCGGAACCTGTTGCTACCGGCGTTCATTTAATGGGGAGCGTGGAAGCCAATGCCGACAAGCAGGTCACCTATTCGAGTTTAACTAATGGCGTTGTAAACAATGTATTTTTTTCTTTGGGTGATAAAGTGCAGAGAGGACAGGTATTAGCAGAAGTAAAAAGTGTTGAGTTAAATAGTTTACAATCAGAATCAGGCAGTATCGTTCAACAGATCAAGATCGCGGAAAGAAAACTGGAAAGTTTGAAAGACCTGCACGCTGACGGGATGTCATCAGCCAGGGAATTACAGGAAGCACAAGGCGAGCTGGATATACTCAAATCAGAACAAAGAAAAACCAGTGCCAATATGAGCCTGTATAACGCCAGTGCTTCAAAAGGTGTTTTCCAGCTCAAGGCTCCTTCAAGCGGTGTTATTACTGCGAAGCATATTGCGCCTGGCACACAACTCAATTCCGAAAGCGAATCGCTTTTCACCGTATCGAACCTCGATGAAGTATGGGTAATGGCTAACATTTACACCAGCAATATAGCAGAGATAAAGGAAGGCATGCCGGTAGACATCACCACGCTTTCTTATCCCGGTAAAATCTTCCGGGGTAAAGTATCCGTACTCTCACAGGTGATGGATAATGACTCAAAGGTGTTGCAGGCGCGTATTGTAATGCCCAATAAAGACCTGTTGTTGAAACCAGGGATGATGGTGGACATCACGGCATTAAAAAACGAAACAACCATGCAGGTATGCCTGCCTGAAGCAGCTTTGGTTTTTGACAACAACGAATACTATGTATTGGTATATAAAGAAGATTGCAGTATAGAAGTGCGTAAAGTAAATGCAGGCAACAGAAACAATAGCAAGATCTATATTACGGAAGGGGTAGCACCGGGAGAAAAAATCATCACCCGTAATCACCTGCTCATCTACCAGGCACTGCAATCCTTTTAATCCTGTATGTAGGCAGTTTCCTGACACCACAATTACACCGGCTTGGTGTGTGATTAAACCCGTATTGACATGACAAAGATCGTTCAGCAAATAGTTTCATTTTCTTTAAAGAATTACATTATTGTACTGTTTCTCACTGCCTTACTGGTCGTATCCGGAATAGTGGCTTACCTGCACACGCCCATCGAAGCGTATCCCGATGTCACCAACACCAGGGCCCGCATCATTACGCAATGGCCGGGCCGGAGCGCAGAAGAAATAGAGAAGTTTGTTACCCTTCCGTTAATGAAGGAACTGAATACGATTCCCAAAAAAACGGATGTCCGTTCCATTTCCTTATTCGGACTATCGGTAGTAACTGTACTTTTCGACGACGATGTAGATGATTTTTATGCACAGCAATACGCTGCCAACCGGTTACAGTCTGTAACGCTGCCGGAGGGCGCAGATGCCAGTATTGAACCGCCTGCAGGCGCTACCGGCGAAATTTTCCGCTATGTGTTAAAAAGTAAACGCGACATCAAGGAACTGACCGCTATTCACGACTGGGTAGTGGAAAGGGAGCTGGTTGCCGTGCCTGGTGTGTCTAATATCATCAGCTTCGGAGGAGAAGAAAAGATCTATGAGATTAAGATCAACCCTACAGAGTTGGCCAATTACGACCTATCGCCTTTGGATGTATATGATGCCGTAGCCAAAAGTAATATTAATGTAGGCGGCGATGTGATTGAAAGAGGTAGCCAGGCCTATGTAGTAAGAGGAGTAGGTTTGTTAGAACAGATAGAAGACATTGAAAACATCCTTATCAAAGCAAAAGGCAATACGCCGATATTGGTAAAGCATGTTGCCCGTGTAGAACTGGCGGCCAAGCCACGGCTGGGTAAAGTAGGGCTACAGGATGATACCGACCTGGTTCAGGGTATTGTGATGATGCTTCGCGGCGAGAATCCCGGAGACGTTATTCCGCGACTCAAAGAAAAAATCGCTGAGCTTAACAACAGCACATTACCTGCCGACGTAAAAATAGAGCCCTTTATTGACCGTACCGAACTGGTGAATGCTACGGTGGACACCGTAAGTAAAAATATCATTGAAGGCATTCTCTTTGTGTCGATCATTGTTTTCATTTTTCTTTTTAACTGGCGCACCACGCTCATAGTGGCTTCCGTAATACCGCTCTCCTTCCTGTTTGCATTGTTGATGTTGCGGATACAGGGATTACCGGCCAATCTCATATCGCTGGGGGCGATCGACTTTGGCTTATTGCTGGAAGGCACCCTGGTTATTGTAGAATCTGTATTCGTAACCATGGAGGTAAGAGCGCACCAGCTGGGCATGGAGCGGTTCAACAAAAGCAGTAAACTGGGTTTGATCCGTAAGGGCGCAGGGAGTGTAGGGGGCTATATTGTATTTGCACAGCTGATACTGATTGTAGCTTTAATTCCCATTTTCTCCTTCCAGAAAGTGGAAGGAAAAATGTTCCGTCCGCTGGCTTTTACCCTGGGGTATGCTTTGTTAGGCTCCCTCCTGCTCAGCATTACTTATGTACCGGCACTCTGCAGGTTAATGCTTACAAAAAACATAAAAGAAAAAGAAAATGTCATTTCAAGATTCTTCAAGAACAACCTGTTTCGCCTGTTTTTGTGGAGTAACCGACGGCGCAGGATGGTGGTTATAGGCTTTGCTGTAATACTGGCCGGATGTGCGGTAAGATTTATGTTTTACGGAACGGAGTTTATTCCCAAACTTAACGAGGGTGCGCTATATGTAAGGGCAACCTTACCGAATAGCGTCAATCTCGAAGAATCGACCCGCCTGGCAGAGGAGATGAAAAAAAAGATCCGCAGTTTCGATGAAGTAAAGTTCGTGCTTAACCAGGTGGGCCGGCCTAACGACGGTACTGACCCAACCGGTTTTTTCAATATAGAATTCCATATACAATTGCATCCGGAAAAAGAATGGAAACGGTCTGTCAAAAAAGATGAGTTGGTGGAGGAAATGCGAAAGTCACTGGATATTTATCCCGGCATTGTACTGGGCTTTAGCCAGCCTATACAGGACAATGTGGAAGAATATGTGGCAGGTGTAAAGAGCTCGCTGGTAGTAAAGATCTATGGCAATAACCTTTTTGAATTGGAGAAATATGCCGACCAGGTGGCCAATAGCATCCGAACCGTAAAAGGTATTGAAGACCTGAATGTATATCGCAATATCGGCCTGCCGGAATTAAGAATACAGTTGCACGATCATAAGATGTCGCGCTATGGTATTGATATCGCCGATGCCCAGGCTGTAATAGAAATGGCGATAGGCGGCCGGGCAGCTACCCAATTCTACGAAGAAGAGCGCATGTTTGATGTTCGGTTAAGATTTGACAAGCCTTACCGCGACAACGAGGAAAAGATCGGCGAAATGATGATCCCTGCTGAAGATGGCAAGAAAATACCGTTAAAAGAAATTGCTACCATCAGCTATATTACCGGGCCGGCCTTTATCTACCGGGAAGGCAGCAGCCGCTATATTGCTGTAGGTTTTAGTATACAGGGTAGAGACCTGGGGAGCACTATAGCCGAGGCTAAAGCTAAAGTGGCCCAGGAAGTAAAAATACCTGCAAAAAATAAAATGACCTGGGCCGGTGAGTTTGAAAGTAAAGAACGCGCCTCACAACAATTATCTGTTATTGTTCCTGCAGTGCTCCTACTCGTTTTGTTCCTGCTGTATTTTAATTTTGGTACCATTAAGGATACACTTATTGCAGCCAGCACTATTCCCTTTGCATTTATAGGGGGTTTTATTTCGTTATGGATCACTCAAACGGTATTTGGTATTTCCGCAGGTATTGGTTTTATCATACTCTTTGGTGTAAATACCATTAACAGCATCATATTGATCGCCGTCATGAAAGAAAATATGCGAAGAATGAATTTGAAAGAAGCCATATCTAATGGTGTACATAGTCGTATCCGTCCTATTGTAATGATTGCGTTAATGGGATCCATCGGTCTGCTGCCGGCAGCCCTATCAACCGGCATGGGCTCTGAGGTTCAAAAACCACTGGCGATTATGATAGTGGGAGGATTACTGATATGCATGATATTGTCACTTACCGTGCTGCCCCAGATATTCTATTTCAGTTACAGGCGCAAGGCAGCTAAGCAGCCAACCGCATAGTATCAAAGGCTCAAATGTAGGGGCCCGTAACATTAACTAAGGATTAGCGGCAACCCGTTATAGCAGGCTATGGCAGGCTATGGCGGGTTTTATTGCCTGCGCGACCCAAAGGCTGAACCATTATAAACCCTTGTTCATGAGCATTAAAGATTATACTTTCAATAATTCGTATCTTTGTAATATATACCTGAATCCCTTTTATAAACGATCTGATCAATATGTCCATAACGAAGGAAGCAGAACTTACAGGAATGCAGAGGGCCAGCGAGGCAGTTGCCCTTACCCTGAAGAAAATGATCGCCTATGCACAGCCCGGTATGTCCACGAAGGCGCTCGATGAGTATGGCGCACGCTTGCTGAATGAGTTTGGAGCCCGGTCAGCGCCTTATTTAACCTATGGCTTCCCGGGCCATACCTGTATTAGCGTGAATAACGAATTTTGCCATGGCATCCCTTCTGAGAAAAGGATATTGAAAGAAGGCGACCTGGTGAATATAGATGTGTCAGCGGAATTAAATGGATTCTG
>JBQGCI010000421.1:0-3263 GCA_052038405.1 Acinetobacter pittii | reverse complement strand
GTTATCAAACACAAGAGTGGCAATAGCATGCAGGGTATAGAACCACCCGCGGGTCTGGTCAACCCCTTCGGCTATAAAATCAGCCGGGAACGATTCGCTATTGTCAATCAGTTCCTTATTTTCAAACGGATAATGCCATTGCGCGTATGGCATAGCGCCACTGTCAAACCATACATCTATCAGGTCGGCCTCACGTTTCATTTCTTTGCCTGATGGCGATACCAAAACAATTTTGTCTACTACATTTTTATGCAGGTCAACCTTGTCGTAGTTTTCTTCGCTCATGTTGCCCGGTTCAAATCCTTTAAACGGATTTTCAGTCATGAAACCTGCAGTAACTGCTTTTTCTATTTCCGTATTTAGCTGCTCAACCGAACCGATGATCAGTTCTTCTGATTTATCTTCCGTCCTCCATATAGGAAGCGGGATACCCCAGTAGCGTGAACGCGACAGGTTCCAGTCGTTGGCATTTTTAAGCCAGTTACCAAAACGGCCTTCGCCGGTAGCTTTTGGTTTCCAGTTGATGGTTTCGTTCAGGTCGAACATCCTGTCTTTTACATCGGTCATTTTTATGAACCAGCTGTCCAGCGGATAGTACAGCAACGGCTCATCAGTCCTCCAGCTGTGCGGATAGCTGTGAATGTATTTTTCTACCTTAAAGGCTTTATTGTTTTCCTTTAGGTAGATTGATATTTCAACATCAGCCGAACGCTCAGGGGCAGTTCCGGCATCATAGTATTCATTCTTTACAAATTTGCCTGCCAGTTCCAGTGGCTTACCGTTAGGATTGTCAAGGCTGCCCAATTGACCGATGAATTTACCCTGCAGGTCAACAAGCGGGGCAGGATTGCCATTAGCATCAAGCACAAGCATTGGCGGCACTTCAGGCTGTGCTTCTTTAGCCACCCTGGCATCATCGGCACCAAAAGTAGGTGCGGTGTGTACTATACCCGTACCATCTTCGGTAGTAACAAAATCGCCTGAAATCACGCGAAAAGCATTCTCCGGGTTTTGGTACGGGAGCACATACGGCAGTAACTGCTCATAACGTATGCCTACCAAATCTTTGCCTTTAGCTTCGGCAAGGATTGTAAAAGGTATATTTTTAGATCCTTCAGCAAAATTGGTAAAATCAGCGGCATCAGTACTTTCAAAATAGTTTTTACCAAACTGCTTGCCTACAAGATTTTTAGCCAGTACAACATTTATCGGCTGAAAAGTATATTGGTTGAATGTTTTAACCAGAACATAGTCAATGTTCGGGCCAACAGTAAGCGCGGTGTTGCTGGGCAATGTCCACGGAGTAGTAGTCCATGCCATGATATCTACAGCGCCGAAACCTTTTAAGAAATCGGGCAATGAATCTGCTATAGTTTTAAACTGGGCTACAATGGTAGTATCGGTAACATCACGGTACGCACCCGGCTGGTTAACTTCGTGAGAAGAAAGCCCTGTGCCTGATTTTGGCGAATACGGTTGTATAGTATAGCCCTTGTACAGCAAGCCTTTATCATATATCTGCTTCAACAGCCACCAAACCGATTCCATATATTTCGGCTTATAGGTTACATATGGGTCGTTCATATCTACCCAGTAACCCATTTTTTCAGTAAGGTCATTCCATACATCGGTATAACGCATTACTGTGCGCTTGCATGCTTCGTTATATTCTTCAATTGATATGCTCTTACCTATATCTTCTTTAGTAATACCAAGCTCTTTCTCAGTGCCCAGTTCTACCGGAAGGCCGTGGGTATCCCAACCTGCCTTACGCTTTACCTGATACCCTTTCTGGGTTTGGTAACGGCAAAAAATATCTTTAATGGCACGCGCCATAACGTGGTGAATGCCGGGCAGGCCGTTGGCACTTGGCGGGCCTTCAAAAAACACATATTGCGGCTTGCCCTGGCGGGTAGTTACGCTTTTATCAAAAATATTCTCCTTCTTCCAGAAATCAAGCACCTCACCTGCAACAGTTGGCAGGTCAAGTCCTTTATATTCAGTAAACTTCTTGCTCATTTATGGTAGTCTAAAAAATCAATTTGCGAAAGTAACGATTTTTTTTATGCGAAGGCGAAAATACCGCCCCTCACTACCACAATTACCAATTTAAAAGGCTGGCCTGCCTTAAATTACAAAAATGTTAATATTTCTATCCGAAAACCTCTTTCAGCACCTCGATCGAGTTCGGCCTTCGGAAACCGTCGAGATGAAAAGCATAATAATCGAGCAGTATTTTAAGCAATGTATGCCGCTCGGAAACATGAAAGGTTTTTGAAGGACTATCAAAACGCAACTGCATCAGCCTTTTTACCAGTTGTGTTTCGGTTAATGTAAGGCAGCTTAAGGTTTCCTGCCGAATAAAAACACCTTCGGTCATTTCAAAAAAAGTATTGGCATCATCCGGCTTTTGCGGATAAAAACCGAGAAATTTGGTTACTTCAAGAAGCAATATCAGGTGAAAGTTAGCTACCTCATCATGGCTGTCCAGCCAAAGCAGCGCCGTTTCCAAAAAGCGGTACAGCTGCTCGTTCTTTTCTTCTTCGCGTATGCTGTGGTGCAGCATTTCCGAGATAAAAATGGCAATGGTAGTTTTAGCTATATCTGCTGTTACCGTATAATACGGATATGCCTGTTTTACCTCCTTAAAATATTCAAGCGTTCCTTTGTTTTTATGGGCGGCTTCAATTTCAAGAATATTCAGTGGCTGGAAATAGGCTGTTTTCTGCGCGCTTTTTCTTGATGAAAAGGCATCGCGCACAAAGTAGGATTTAAGCCCGTCCGACTCGGTAAGGCATTTCACTATCAGGCTTTTTTCCTGGTAACGCAGCGCGCTTATTACAATGGCTTTGGTTTTTACCAGCATGACCTTAGCGCACTATCATTACTTTTTTAACCTTGGTCTGGCTACCGTCTTCAGAAGCTATGAAAATCATATAAACGCCCGATGCTACTTTATGCTTTCCAAAAGCACGCTGGTTCCAAAGTACCGTACCGCCTTCGGAAGTAGTTTCATATACCAGGTTACCTTCAATATCGGTAATCTTGATATTCGCCTTATCCAGCAGTCCGCTTATGTTTACATCGCCTTCAAAACCGGGACGTACCGGGTTAGGGAATACGTATACATTGTTGAGGTTATCTTCTGCTTTGGTACTGGTACCTTTATAAGAAACCATACCTTTATCGGTAGCGAAAAAAACCTCGCCTGTTACCGGATCAATCTCAATATCATTGATATTATTGCTTGGCAGGGGCGAATT
>JBQGCI010000420.1:0-13088 GCA_052038405.1 Acinetobacter pittii | reverse complement strand
TCATTCAGTATTCCGTTGATGACCTCTTCCTGCTTTTGAGTTTTAAGATAAACGAGTTCCATCGGTCTTAAGTGGTATACAAAGCAATCGGCATCAAACTTTTCCTGCATCCTCATCAGGCTCCGGCGATTCAAAGCCTCTAAACCTAAAAAGACAACAGCTGCCAATACCAGAAACGCATAAATGAAGCCCGGATTATCCAGCCTCGCATAAACAGGTTTTAATAGCCCATAAAAAGGTAACAGCAGGCCCATTATTATGATGATGCCCCAGCTAACAAACGATCTTAATTTAAACTTCCCCTTCGCAAGATGCAGGCTATCATACATACTGTCGCAGGCCCATACCGCGGATGGTTGCTGCCCGAAAGCTTCGGTATACTGTTGCTGCGTTCGCTCCTTCGCGAGACGGAATTTTTGAAAGTCTTCTTTACTATGCGTGGAGGGAACATGTTGTACCTGCTTACCCAGTATCGAACAAAAGGCCTGGTAAGACTGGGTAAATATCAGGTGCTGATGCCATACCACGTCTACAACGCCGGATGGAGATACCATTGTATCGGAAGTAGCAGCCAGGTACATAAACTTTTTATACTCCAAAATTGCCAGCTGCGTGAAATGTTCTGTCCAGTAATTCTCTTTAGCTAATCTGAAAGAAAACCCATACTCACTAAAAGGAGCATCCAGGTTGTAGGTCAGTATTGGGTTCCAAAGCTGCTGGTTCATGTAAACAATTTGCATCAAATTATATATAGAGCAAAATTCAAACTCAGGTGCAGATATCAACCAGTGAATGAATTTTATAAAGTTCCCGGTAATCCGCCCTAAAATACGTTATTTTAGCCCTATGATTATCGAAGGAAATATCGTAGATATAGCAGCAGCTAAGATTTATCCTGGAAAAATGAAGTTGCATAAGGGTTGTATCGAAAGTATGGAGCCGCTCGAAGGCGTCAATTTTGATCATTATATTTTGCCCGGATTCATCGACAGCCATGTGCATATAGAGAGCAGCATGCTGATCCCTTCCGAATTTGCCCGGCTGGCCGTAGTACATGGAACAGTGGCTACAGTGAGCGATCCGCACGAAATAGCGAATGTTTGCGGCATGGAAGGTGTAGCATACATGATCCGCAACGGTAAAACCGTCCCCTTTAAATTCAACTTTGGAGCACCGAGCTGTGTACCGGCAACCGGATTTGAAACCGCCGGTGCTGTGTTGGACGTTGACCATGTAAGAGACTTGCTGAAAAAGCCGGAAATAAAGTATCTCAGCGAAATGATGAATTTCCCTGCCGTTTTAAATGGAGAGCCGGAAGTAATGCAAAAAATACAGGCTGCAAAGGACCTGGGAAAGCCGGTTGATGGCCATGCACCCGGTTTAAGAGGTGAACAGGCTCAAAAATATATTGAGGCAGGGATCAGCACGGATCACGAATGTTTTACTGCGGAAGAGGCTTTAGACAAATTGCGCCGCGGTATGAAAATACTGATCAGGGAAGGAAGCGCCGCTAAAAACTTTGAGGCATTAATTGACTTGCTTCACGATTACCCCGAACAGATCATGTTCTGCAGCGACGACAAGCACCCCGACAGCCTGGAAGCCGGTCATATTAACCAGCTTTGCGTAAGGGCTGTAGAAAAAGGTATTGATGTTTTCAAGGTGCTCCAGGCGGCCTGCCTCAACCCGGTTGAACATTATAAGCTGAATGTAGGATTATTGAAAGAGGGCGACCCTGCCGACTTTATACTGGTAAAAGACCTGAAGCATTTTGAAGTGCTTCAAACTTATATCAACGGGCAGCTGGTTGCAGAAAACGGGCAAACATTGATTGAATCGCAGGCATCGGGTATTGTTAACCATTTTAATGGCACCCCTAAAACAGTTGAAGCATTTGCGGTAAAAGCAAACGGGGATGGCCGGTTAAGAGTCATTGAGGCCCTCGACGGCCAGTTGATCACGAACCAGCTTTTAACAGACGCTACAATCGACAACGGAAATATCATCAGCAATATTGAAAATGATATTCTTAAAATAGCCGTGGTTAACCGGTATAATGACGCTCCGGTAGCCACTGCATTTATTAAGCATTTCGGTATCAAAAAAGGAGCGCTGGCCTCATCCGTAGCCCATGACAGTCATAATATTGTGGTCGTTGGTGTAGATGACAAGAGCATTTGCAAGGCGGTGAACCTGATAATTGAACAAAAAGGAGGCATTAGCGCTGTAAATGAGACAACAGAAATGGTACTGCCGCTGCCGGTAGCCGGGCTAATGAGCACTGAAGACGGGTATGCCATTGCCAGATCCTATACTGCTATCGACGCAATGGCGAAAGAAATGGGCAGCCGTTTAAGTGCCCCTTTTATGACCCTGTCTTTTATGGCCCTACTGGTCATTCCGGCCCTGAAACTGAGTGATAAAGGGCTTTTCGACGGCACTAAATTTGACTTTGTGAGCGTAACACACAATTAGCAATGTTACTGACCGACGCAACTCCGCCATTCACCGATATATTAAGTTTACATACAATAAATGTGTTGCGACAGGAGTTAAGGCGTGCTATTTTTACTTAAAATTGAAAACAATGAGCGAAAACAATCCATATCACACAGAAATGTATAAAAGTGAGCCGGCAGGCTACCCGCAGCCGGATCCCAACAACTTCCGACCCAAACAATCGCAGAGCCACCTTTGGATAGGCGGATTCCTGCTGATCATTGGCGTTATTTATTTATTAAGACGTATTGGCATCGACCTGCCCGATTTTATTTTTTCCTGGCAAATGTTCCTGATCGCATTAGGACTTTTTATAGGTGTACGTAAAAATTTTGAAGGGCCCGGATGGATGATCATGGTGCTGATCGGTTCCATATTCCTTATCAATAATTATTTTTTTCCCGGAGAATTAAGGAGGTTTATCCTGCCCATTATCCTGATAGGATCGGGCCTGTTTTTTATTTTCCGCCCCAAAGGTTCCAAAAACTATATCCAGTTTGATGACGGCGGCACGTCTCCCCTCGCAGGTGCATCCGGACAGGATTACATAGATACCACCTCTATATTCGGAGGTTCCAAAAAAAAGGTGTTTTCCAAAAACTTCAAAGGCGGAGATATGACCAATATTTTCGGCGGCACCGAGATTGACCTTTCACAGGCTGATTTAATGGGAACAGCCGTTTTAGATGTAACCGCGTTATTTGGAGGCGCTACTTTAATTGTACCATCCAACTGGAACGTAATTTCAGATGCAGTGGCCATTATGGGCGAAGTAAAAGACAAGCGTGTTATGAAAGGAGTGCCTGAAACGAGCAAAACCCTGCTGATTAAGGGAACCGTGATATTTGGTGGTATTGATATTAAAAGCTTCTAACCGCAGCCAACAACCGGTTCAACCTATTGCTAATAAAAAGTCCATGGTTTGTAAAGCCATGGACTTGGCTTTAAACTCAAAACATCTATAAACCAACCCGATGGCTTCACCTCTTTCAGCTAAAAGATTTATTGCATCGCTAATTATCGGTTGGATGGTATTGGTGAGCGCACAGGCGCTTATCTTGTACGACTTAAAATTTCCTATCAGTATTGTACTGGGAGACAGTTTTTTAAGTATTACCATGCTGTTGCTGGCCAGCCTGCTGGTATTGAATATAACCCGCTATTATCTGCCAACTTCCTATCAATACGCAGGTATTATTGCCTCCTCCTCTGTACTCTCTTTTTTATGGCTGATCATCTCCAATAGCTGCCTGAAGATATTGTTTGAAGAACAAACGGCCTACCTGGGCTTCCTGCATAACTCTTTAGTGATACGCTATGCTTTTGCCTTTTTAGTGCTTACTATTGTTACGATTGCCTCTATTTTATGGTACAACTGGCAGGAGCGGAAAAAAGAATTCAAGAGAAAATCAGATGTGGAAGCACTTTCGCGTGAAGCCGAGTTATTTAAATTGCGCCAACAACTACAACCGCATTTTCTTTTCAACAGTTTAAACTCCATTAATGCGCTGATAGGGCTCGATCCTCAACAAGCGCGGAAAATGGTACAGCAGTTATCTGATTTTTTAAGAGGAACCCTTAAGAAGGAAGAATCACAAATGGTTACTTTGGAAGAGGAGATCGGATACCTGAACCTCTATCTTGAGATAGAGAAAGTACGCTTTGGCAACAGGCTACAGACCAAAATAGATATAAGCGAAGGCTGTAAACCCGCTTTGCTGCCTACATTGCTGCTGCAGCCCATTGTGGAGAATGCCATTAAATTTGGCTTATACGACACCACCGGTCAAACATTGATCACGATTGATTGCCGCTCGGAAGCCAATGAGTTGATCATTAGCGTAAAAAATCCATTTGACCCCCAAACCTCGATGCCGAAAAAAGGAACAGGCTTTGGATTATCCTCCATTAAAAGGAGATTATATTTGCTTTTCGCAAGAAATGACTTATTAAGCACTGCCACACACGATACTATTTTTGAAACAATTGTAAAAATTCCGCAACAGGTATGAGTAAAGTAATTATCATTGACGACGAGTTTTTAGCCAGGAGCATGGTTAAAGAATATCTGAAGAAACATCCGCAGCTTGAGGTAGTGGCTGAATGCGGCGATGGATTTGAGGGACTGAAAGCAATACAGGAGCATGAGCCCGACCTGATTTTCCTGGATATACAGATGCCTAAGATCAGCGGCTTTGAAATGCTGGAACTGGTGGAGAACCCGCCGGCTGTGATCTTCGCAACCGCCTTCGATGAATATGCTATCAAGGCTTTTGAAGCTCATGCCATTGATTATCTCTTAAAACCTTTCGACCAGGAACGTTTTGATAAGGCAGTGTCTAAATTTATGGCACAGAACCGCCCGGCTGCGGTAGAAAATACCAAAGAGCTGTTAAACGATGCACAGTTACCCGGCAGCAACAACCGTATTGTTGTAAAAAACGGCAGTAAGATCAAGATCATCCCGGTACAGGAAGTGCTGTACCTCGAAGCTGCTGACGACTTTGTAAAAATATTCACCAAAGAAGGTTATTACCTCAAGAATAAGACGATGTCGTTTTTTGAATCTTTCCTTCCGGCCGATATGTTTGTTCGCAGCCACCGTTCTTTCATAGTGAATATCCAGGAAATTACGCGTATCGACCCTTACGAAAAAGACGGGCATGTAGCTATTCTAAAAAATGGCGCCAAGATCAATGTAAGCCGTAACGGCTACGGGAAACTGAAGGGCGTGCTGGGGCTATAGCAGCCTATGGAACTACCGCCCTGGCAAAGACTATTTTAATAAAAATGGTGATCGTTAGCTGATCACCATTTTCCATTATCACCTTATTCTTAATCTAGTTTCCTGTTGTATTTTCATCGGCAACAGCTTCCTCCCAGCTGTCCCATTTAGGCGTATTCGCATCGTAACCATCATATCCAAAATTCTGGGCCAGGGGAGCCTTGTTGTTGGAAGTAATCGCTTTAAAAGGAATCGGCCAATACATGTTCTTCTTATCCATCGTATAGTTGGGATTGCTATTACCTGTAGCGTTGATCTGTATCGGACCTTTGTTATACATGCTGTAATGTATGATACGCTGATACCAATAGCTACCGCCGGATGCGCCTGTACCACTTTGTTTATCGAAATTATCGAGGCTATAAATGTTGCCCCACTCATCGGGTTTGCCGCTGCGGGCCAAACAAAGGGATACGCGTTTTAATTCCACGTTTCGCCATTCTTCCCAGTACAGCTCGCGCGCACGCTCATTCATAATATCGCCGATGGTTACAGCCCCCTGGTACATCTGGGTACATTTAGCACGTCTCCTGATGATATTGAGGTCTTCTGCAATAGTCGCATCTCCGGGATTCAGGTAAAATTTTGCTTCCGCTCTCAGCAGGTAAGCTTCTGCCAGGCGGTACAGGTACCAATCGGCAATTCCCCCGTTGGTAGCGCCTCTCAATCCGTCAGATCCAATGATATTGGCTTCATTCACAGGGTCGTCTAAAAAGAACTTATAATGCGGTACGTCAAACCATCTCCGAATTGTATCACTGCATAATAAAGCACCATTATCGGGGTTGCGCAAGGTGATGTTTTTACCAAATTCCGTTGAGGCTTTGTTGTTCACTTTGTAGTCCTCCATACGTATCCAGTTTCCCGCAGATGAGCTGTGGCGCAGGTCGCCTGCATCCATTACACCGTTTAGGTTCCAAAGGGTATGGGTTGAAAAATAAGTGGGACGGAACGTGGCGATACCGCGACCAAAGGCACGCATATAATCGTACCGGGGATTGTAGTCAGGATTGGGTACCCCTCCGTTATTTTGCCGCCTGATATTTAGCAGCGCCTGTTTTCCGTCTTTGGTTTGGATACGGTTGTCAAACACAAAAGGATACAGGATACGCATGGTAAGCATTTGCTGAAATGACTCCGCATCCGATCCACGGTTGGGCATACCCATGATCACTTCCTTATTGGCCGCGATCAGCTTATTTTCTGCACGATGCAGATCCCAGATCACATTGCGGGTAATAGGCCATGTAAGCGGTTCACCACCGTCATTAAAAGTGCCGAAATTATCCATCATGAGTGCGTATCCCGATTGATTGATGAGGATATCCGTTTGCTCTTTAGCCTTTGCATATTCACCAATAGCCAGGTAACATTTAGCCAGTAACATACGGCAGGCTCCTTTATTAACGCGGCCCAGCAAAGGCATATCCTTTTGCTCGGGAACCCATTGCACGGCGAACTCCATGTCTTTGGTCAGCATCTGCAAAATGGCATCACGTTTGGTGCTGCGGTAATTTTGCTTCGGCACGTCCACTATTCTCGCCACTAATGGCACATCACCATATTGAAACACCAGTGCCATATACCGGAAAGCCCTGTGAAAGTAGGCCTGGCCCTTGTACATATTACGTGTTACATCACTTAAGCCGTCCACCCTGTCTGCATAGGTAATCACCGTGTTGGCATACATAATACCCTTATAAGTTTCCTGCCATAAATACCACATGCTATTGGTTCGGTCTAAATTCTGAAGAGAAGACTGATCGCTGGTAGGCGTTAGCATATTAGCGACATCACATAGCATGCTTCGTTTGTCTGTAGCCGCAGCCACCATCAAATCGGAGAAGATATACTCGGTACCCAACGTAAGTATTTCATTATGTTCGGTTGCCCAGTACGATTTAAGATGGCGATCGCTGATCGCGATGGCTGATACCAGCCCTGCCTCCGTGCTGAATGTATTTTCAGGGTCGTAGAACGACAGCGGGTCGGGCTTTAAAAATTCCTTGGAGCAACTTCCCAGAAACAGGATGCCGCTTAAACACAAAGCAAGGGCTTTGTATACATGATTTATTTTTTGCGCTTTCTGTTGCATATATTTCATGTTAATCATTTAGAAAATTATGTTTAGGCCCAGGTTATATACTCTTGATGCCCAGGCCTGGGGATTATCGTCGCTGTGGTAGGTTTCAGGATCGCCAAATTCCCAGTCTTTATTCCAAACAGCTACGTTACGCACGGTACCAAACACTTTAACGCGGTTCATGTGAAATTTAGACGTCCATTGCTGTGGGATGGTATACCCTACTGAAATATTATCCAGGCGAATGAAAGAGCGGTCGTATAATTTGGCTGCACCGGTTGCACCTTCCGGCCCGCGTGCCTCTATGCGGCCGTAGTTATTAGTGGGATTATCAAGCGTCCAGTAATTTTTGGCCTGCAGATTAGCCAACGCGTAGGTCATACGGCCGCCATCATCGTCGTTATTCAGGTAAAAACCTGCTAAGCTTTTATGTCCCATATAAGAATATAGGTTAAATGAAACACTCAGGTTCTTCCACATCACTACTTCGCTACGTAAAGACCAATGCAGAGGGGGTATAGTTACGCCCATAAACTCTTTATCCTTATCGTTATAAACATGTGGGCGCGTAGCTGCAGGGTCTGTTAAATCATCAGCTGTATAATTATTGGCCACTTTAGGGTCACCTGGCAGCTGACCATATTTAGCAGCTTCTGCAGCTTCATGAGCCTGCCAGATGCCGGTTACACGATAGTTCCAGATTGCTCCGATAGGCTGGCCGATGAACCAGCTGTTGGCAATATCATCTCTTTCCTTCGTGCCTATCACATTACCATTAGCATCTAGTACATTTTCCCTGTCATAGTAAAGGTGTTTGATCCTGTTTTTGTTATACGACAGGCCTATTGTTGTGGTCCATTGTATTTTATCGTTAGTGACATTTACCGTATTTAATGCCAGCTCAAATCCCGAATTATCCACCTGCCCCAGGTTAGTGGTAATCCATGGAAAGCCGGTAAACTCTGGCAACCTTTGATCCATTACCATATCATGTGTTTGCATACGATAATACTCAATGGTTCCCGATATACGATCGTTGAGGAATCCGAAATCCAACCCGAGATTCCAGGAGGCTGTTTTCTCCCACTGTAGGTTGGGGTTAGCCAGTCGCTCCTGCATCAGGTACTTGAACAGCTGCAGCTGGCCTGAACCGTTGAGGTAACCCTGCCATTTACCGGCACCTTCATACAAATTGGCCAGCGCTACATACGGATTAGCTAAAGAACGGTTTCCGTTTTTCCCGTATGATAAACGAAGCTTACCTGTGTTCATGGCGCTCCAGTTAAAAAACTTTTCATTGGTAAAGTTCCATGCGCCTGCAATAGATGGGAAGAATGCATAAGGATTAGAAGTTCCAAATGCTGAATACCCATCCCTGCGTGCAGATGCTGTTATCATATACCGGTTGTCATAAGAATAAAATAAACGGGCCAGCAATCCATTGGCTGTTTCGCGCACGTCGTTACTTGAAAACTTACTGTCGGCTTTAGAGCCGTTACCTGTATTATGAAATCCGAGTGCATCAGAAGGCAGGATATTGCGTGCTTCTATGCGGTCTGACCAATACCTGAGCTCCTCTGCTTCCTGTACCAGCGTAACCATTAAACGATGTTTTTTAGCGAAGGTCTGCTCCCAGTTAATAGTATTGTTCAACGACCAGTCAAAGCGCTTGGCCTGTTCCCGGTTGACGCCTCTTGCCTTGGGATCAGAGCCGGGCAATTGGGCTGACATAAAATAACGATCGTAGAAAAACTGGTACCGTGGCGATGCATTAAAGGAATAAGTGATGTTGAAGGGCAGTTTAACTTTGGCATACAGAATGCTATTAAGCACGGTATATCCTTTTTCCAGCTCCAGGTATTTCTTTTGAAAATCGAAATTGTAACCTCTCTGACTAAACTCGCCACTCAATGGAAATTGCGTATAGTTCCCCGCCGAGTCGGTATAATCTGCATACGGACTGTTACGCATCATCTGGTCCTGATCTATTCCCACATTACCATCTGAGCGATCCTGGAAGTTGATATTTGCCCCAATGTCCAGCCATTTGGTTACTTTGGCATCCAGCTTTAAGTTAGATCTGATGGCCGTGTAATTATCATTCTTCACAGCGCCCTGGTTATTCAGATAACCCATGGAGAAATAATAATTCACGCGATCGCCGGCGCCACTCACACTCGCATTGTAATCCTGATTAAAGCCTGTGCGGAAAGTGAGATCCGTCCAGTCAACTGTCTTTCCGTTCAGCAGGTTCTGTAAGGCATTTCCCTGAAAACCTATGCGCCTGGCCCAAATACTCAGATCTGACTCGCCCGATTCATTCGTGGTATATCCCCGCCATTGCTCGAGAGAGACACCCGCAGGCAAACGATCGGGCTGTGTAAAGAACCAGGGGCGGTTCGTATATACGCCCGACTGATAGGCTTCATACGCTTTTGTTTCCGGGTTGATACCGTAGGTATTCTTGGTAAACCAATCTACCCGGTGCTGCAGGTAAGCTTCTGGCGTAAACCGTTCGCGGAAATTGCTACGCTGTGTAGCTCCTGCGTTCAGCGTAGCAGTAATAACAGGCTTACCTTGTTTACCTTTTTTAGTGGTAATTAAAATAACACCGCTGGCTGCTTTGGCACCATAAACGGCAGCAGCTGAGGCATCTTTTAAGATGTCGACCTGCTCTATATCGTCAGGGTTCACTTCCGAAAGCTCTCCGTAAAAGAGCATACCGTCTAAAATAATCAGGGGGTTATTATGACCACCCGCGGTATACACCGTACGGCGTCCGCGCACTTCAATACTACCGCCACCTTTGGCAGAAGGGTCAAACCCTACCCGCACGCCCGGCGCACCACGCAGGATATCCTGTACTGTCTTAGGGTTTTCATTTGCTATGTTATCCGGACGTATCTGCACAACGGAGCCCGTCAGGTCTTTTTTCCGCATGGTACCATAACCCACTACGACTACGCTTTCCATATTGCTTTGCGTAGGCTCCAGGTTAATGTTCAATGCATCTGTATTGCTTACCACCACTTCTTTGGTTTCGTATCCCACAAAAGTGATTTCCAGCGTTTGTCCTACCTGTACCTCAATTGTAAATTTTCCGGCTTCATCCGTCAGCGTTGCATTGGTAGTGCCTTTAACATTTACCGATGCGCCCGACAAGGGGTTACCATCATTGCTTCGAACGGTACCATTGATACGCTCGAATGTTCTAACTGTTTTGAAGGGGAGGGTGTTTGCAGCACGTATTACCGGCACGTTTGCAACCCAACCCATCAATGGCAACAAAACGATCTTAACTAGGGGTGTTACCACATATTTATACTTCATAAACTTACTTTGGGTTTCTTATAATATTTTTTTTTCTTGAATGGCTTTCGTTGCATAGCCTGATACGGCTATGCAGGTTGTTTTAATGAATGACAGGCTTCATAGCACTCCTTGTATTTTTGATTGTTTAAAATAAGTAATGGAAACAGCTATAGTTTTTACTTTAATGACGTACGTATTCAGTCAGCGTTACAAAAAAGATTGAATGAATGTTCAATATATTTCGCTTGCGGCCTCAGGCGACGGAAAGACTCTTTATTCCGGTACGCGTAAGCACGTTTTTACCAACATTAGTAATCTTATTTTTTTCCATACAACAAACGGGTATTTTATATTCCTTACGGCAATTGCACCAATCGTCAATAGAAACCGGCCATGGATTTGGGAGAACAAATTAGAAAAACAGTTGGTACGCTGCGCATCAGTTAAAAATGCGCCTGAGGCTGAACTATTTTTAATGCCTAAAAATCAACAGTTTACACTCGCTGTGGCTTTTATTTTGGCATAATTCGTCAAATAGTTGAATAGCATCTGGATAGGGTACAATCGATTACATGGTGATAGGCTTGATATTTTCATTGCCCCGAATATCAATGCAGCCGGTTTTATAGCCAATGCAATATTTGTGTTAGTAAAACCGGAGGCCGTCTCCTATCTTTGGCAGGAGCCGGATTTAATGGCGCTTTTAAGTTATGACCAGCGGTATTTTTTTGTACAGGTATCCATTATAAGTATTGCTTCGGCATTAAAGGCTATTTTGTTCATCTTATAATCCGCCTGCTACACCATACGCAGCTGAACATAACATAACCCTTTACTCCTGTAGCCCAGCGTTTGATCCTGCGCATGGCATCACTGGCCCTGTTGATCGGGCTATTCTCTATTGCGGGGGCCAAAGGCGCAGCCTGGCTGGTTCAACAGGGGTTGCAGATGCCCTACCGTGAAGCACTTCATTTGGGTGGTGCTGATGTATGGATATTTATGAGCGTGAAGCTTTTCGTGGTAGCGTATATTTTTAAAAGAGGGATCTACCTTCAAACTGAACAGGACCTAACAGTATAGCATGGCGATAATAATCAACCTGGATGTCATGATGGCAAAGCGAAAAATGTCGCTGAACGAACTGAGCGAGCGGGTTGGCATTACCCTGTCCAACCTATCTATTCTTAAGAACGGCAAAGCCAAAGCCGTACGCATCGAGACGCTGGATGCCATCGGTAAAGCCCTTAACTGCCGGCCGGGGGATATTCTGGAATATAGGGAGGGAGAATAGGGTTTGGGGAATAGTAAGTGGCGAGTGGAACTAAAATATTCAATAATCAATACTCAACTATCCTCTGCACCTTAGCTTCTCCGCGATCTTTGCGTGAAACAAATGCAAATAGCAAATGCAGGTATACCACACTATCAACTGTCATCTATCCACTGTTAACCGTCAACTACAATTACTTCGCGCTCACCTTCCAGATAATACCGGCCGTATCATCATTCACCAGTAAGGAACCATCTGTAGCCACAGCCACACCCACAGGTCTGCCATACACTTCACTTTTTTCGTCACTGGCAATAAAGCCCGTTAAAAAATCCACTGCCGGCCTGGGTTTGCCTTTCTCAAATGGTATAAATACTACTTTGTAACCCGACAGCTTAGAGCGGTTCCAGGAGCCATGCTGACCTATAAAGGCACCGTTCCTGTACTTTGCAGGAAAATTACCGGCTTTGTAAAATGCCAGTCCCAGCGAAGCAGTATGTGGCCCTAATGGCACATCAGGTATAATAGATTTATTTACCAGCTCGTCATGCGGGTCATTGGCCCAACGTGGATCTTTCACCTTACCATAATAGCTAAACGGCCATCCGTACCAGCCTCCTCTTTTTATGCTTGTTGCATAGTCCGGTACAATTTCATCGCCCAGGCCATCGCGCTCGTTCACGGCTGTCCAAAGTTCACCGGTAACCGGGTTCCAGTCCAGGCCCACGGGATTGCGCAAACCACTGGCATAAATTTTCAGATCTGTTCCATCAGGATTAGCTTCATAAATCAGCGCACGCCCTTCTTCTTTCTCAATGCCCTGCTCACCAACGTTGCTGGCTGAGCCTACTGTAATATATATTTTATTTTTAGCCTTATTGGTGATAATATTTCTTGTCCAGTGGTTATTGTACCCGCTGGCAGATAATTCGAGGATCTTCTGCCCCTCCCCTTCCAGTTTCGTATCCCCGGCCTTATAAGCATAACGATAAACGCCGTCGGTGTTAGCGATATAGAAGTAATCGCCTAATACCAGCATTCCGAAATTACGGTTGAGGTTATTAATGAAAACATACCGCTCCTCCACTTTCCCGTCTTTATCTGTATCTCTCAGCAAGGTGATCTGGTTGGCACTTTTA
>JBQGCI010000419.1:0-5177 GCA_052038405.1 Acinetobacter pittii | reverse complement strand
TATCCGCTTTTGTACCGCCAATGGGCACACAGGATTTCAATGCCGACGACCTGCCTTCCGGTTTTAATTTTTCATCGGGAGTACCCTTCACTGGTATTACGAATAGTCATGGCACCGGTGGTTTGCCTGAACCCGAAAAATATTACGAGGAAATGCGAAAGAATGAACCGGATGTAGTAGTCAATAATGGTATGGTTACCTACTTCGATTACCAGGAAGCGCTTGCGGTTTCGCGTAAATTAAAAAAGCCGTTGATGCTCGATTTTACAGGAATCAACTGTGTGAATTGCCGAAAAATGGAAGGCCAGGTATGGAGCGACCCTAAGGTTATGGAGCGTTTAAAGAACGATTTCGTGATCGTATCCCTTTATGTAGATGTACATAATGTTTACATACCTCAACAGGAGCAATACTTCTCCAAAACATTAGACAGAACGGTTGAAACATTGGGAGATCTGAATGCGGATATGCAGGTGTCGAAATTTGGAGCTAATACACAACCCTATTATTTCTTCCTCAATGGCAGCGAGCAGCGGCTGGTACCTGATGGATATGGGTATGACCCGGATATCAATAAGTTCATCCGTTTGCTCGATGAAGTAAAGGCTGCCTATCAGAAAGCTAATCCGTAATACTATTCTTATACCCCTACAAAAGATGATATGAAAACGATAATAGCTGAAACATTAAAGGATGCCGGAGATTGCGGATGTTATAACGAATCGGCCGGTAATGCAGAAGAACAACTTAAAAATAAATTAACCCACCTTTGGCATATGGTAGGCAATACGCCGCTGCTGGAGATTTCTTACCGTTACAAGGGCAAGTGCAGGAAAGTATATGTGAAATGTGAGCATTATAATCTTACGGGTAGTATCAAAGACCGTATGGCACTTTATATTCTCCAGAAAGCCTACGAAGAAAAACTGATACAACCTGGTAGTACAATAATTGAAGCTACCAGTGGGAATACGGGCATTGCTTTCAGTGCTATTGGCAGGGCGCTGGGCCACGATGTAAAGATCATCATGCCCAATTGGCTGAGTAAAGAGCGGATAGACATTATCAGCAGCCTGGGCGCCGAAGTAATATTGATCAGTAAAGAGCAGGGTGGCTTCCTTGGAAGTATAAAATTGTCTGAAGAAATGGCGCAGGCAGATCCTTCTGTTTTTTTACCGCGTCAGTTCGAGAATTTGTATAACTGCGAAGCACACGAAAAAACAACGGGCAAGGAAATATGGATGCAGCTACAGTCTATTGATAAAACGCCGGATGCATTTGTGGCCGGCGTCGGTACAGGTGGTACGATCATGGGAGTAGGTAACTTCCTGAAGAGCCGTAATCCGGCTGTTCGCATTCATCCGCTGGAGCCGGCAGAATCGCCGACTTTATCCACGGGCTATAAAGTAGGTTCTCATCGTATACAGGGTATTTCTGACGAGTTCATCCCGGCTATCGTAAAGCTGGAGCAATTAGACAGAGTAGTTAAAGCGTCTGATGGCGATTCTATTATTATGGCTCAGCAATTATCCAGGAAACTGGGTTTGGCCGTAGGTATCTCATCCGGCGCTAACATGATCGGAGCGATTCAGTTGCAGGAACAACTGGGTGACCGGTCTGTGGTGGTAACCGTATTCAGCGACAGTAATAAAAAATACCTTAGTACCGACCTCATGAAAGATGAACCGGTAAAGGAGGGCTATTATTCAACAAACGTTGAACTGCTGGATTACAGGGGTATTGGCAGGTATTATTAAGTCAGAATGCCGGATGTCATTAAGAGATGTACTACCGGATGCCTTATGATTTCAGCGGCACTTGCTTCGTCAAAAATCGCATCATGTTGTAAAGGGGATGGTTAAAACAACGGTCGTACCGTTTCCATTGAAGCGGGTAGATATCCCTGCATTTCTTCCCAACAGACTCATCCGTTCGCGGCTGATGGTACCTGACAGGGAGCGGTGAGCCGGTTCAGTAACCTCAGATGACTTTTTACCACTGTCAATGATAGACACTTCCAATATTTCATTCTTTATTGAAAAATAAACATCAACGCTTCCTTCGCCTGAGTTCAGGTCAATACCATGTAGTATAGCATTTTCTACAAAAGGCTGTATCAGCATGGGTGGTATCATCACTGCATCCCAGTCCGAGTCCTGGTCCCTGTTGATGCTGTATTCAAATGCATTTTCAAAACGCATTTGCTGAAGGTTGAGATAGTTTTCCAAGGTGTCCATCTCTTCACATAAGGGTACCAGTTGTTCACGGCTTAGCTCTAAACTACTGCGAAGCAGCCGGCTAAAACGGTTTAGATATTTAATGGCAGCTTCTTTTTTATCCAGCCGCACAAAGCTTTGCACAGCGGCCAGCGTATTGAAAATAAAATGGGGCTCCATTTGAGTACGCAACAATTGCTGCTGCAACAATAACTTTTCCTTTTTTTGTACCGCACGACGCTGGCGGTAAGTATAGTAGAAAAACAGGAGACCCGATGCCAGTAAAACAGATAATAATATTACAATAACCAGCCATAGCCTGTTTTGCTGTAACTGTAGCTGGTTGATCTTCATATTTTCGCTAAGTGCCATAATAGACCGGTCTTTAGCCTGTAACTGATAGAGCGCATTCATCTCCGTAACGGCCTGGGTGTTTTCAGTTTCATAATTTTTTTTCTGTACATCCAAAACCTCGTTCAACAGGTTCAGCGCCTCTTTGTTATTTCCCTGCAGTTCGTATAAGGAAGCCAGGTTACTTTTATAGATAATCTGTTGAACGATTGCTATTTCCTCCGGATGCTTATTCATCCACTGCGCTGCCTTCTGCAGGTAAGTGGATGCCTGGCGACTATTTTTCAGGGCTACATAGGCGCCACCGATATTCATATAGTCAACAAAAAGATTGGTAATTGCTGTATTCGATCCGGGCAATGCCTGGTACTTTTCCTCATCTATGGCGCTTTTTAAAAGTTGGTAATGTAAAATGGAATCAGTTCGATGCATTGCTTCAAAATACTTCACCTTACACTCATATAGATAACTGTTGTCGTAACCTTCAGGATATTGATGGTGCAAGATCTCCAGCTGCTTTAAATAATAGGCAATACTATCGGCCGGCTTATGCTGTGCATTAAGCGTTTGGATAATTTGTACCAATACCCGCTGCTGGTTGATATGGTTGGGGGGAAGCTGTGGCGACAATAGTAATGCAGCGCGATTCATTTGCTGTGCCAGCTCATATTGATACAAAAGCGTATTGCTTTGAGCCGCAGATAATAGCATAATACTACGGCTGAGAGGAGAGAGGTTTATCGTGCTATCTGCTAATATGATTGTGGCTGCTTTATTATAATAATAATTTGCCTGATGCTCGGTCGTATCGTTGCTTCGCATATTGCCCATACCGTTATAGATACGTGCTTTTAATTCGAGGTTTCCCTGGGTAGGCTCAATCAGTTCCAGCGCTTTTGCTATATATGTTTCTCCCGAATCGATACCCGACATTGCGTACAAACGGGCAATATTATAATTAGTTGCAGCAAGAAGCGACGTGTCTTTTTGAACTTCAGCTGTATTGCTTAAAAGCATCCATGCCTGTAGCAAAGAATCTGTATTGCCAGGTGATGATTTAATATTTTCCAGCTCCTTTAGCTGCTGTGTTACAACCTGCTTAACCGGAGCCTGGCTCGCCTGGTTTTTACAGGCGATCGCCAACACTGTTGCCAGTACAAAAAAAGCAAAGTAGGGTCTGAATTTCATTCAGCGGGAAAGAGTTGGTTGAGAATAAAGTTTTTTCTGCGAAGGGAAATAGGAATTTCCTCTTTACTTTTTAGCACAATATATTCCGACCGGTTAACGCCTGAAATATATTTTTTGTTAACCAGGTAAGATTGATGGGACCTCAGGAAATGAGGGGCTTTCAGCAATTCTTCATAAAACTTAAGTGGTTTAGACACCAGTTCTTTTTCCCCACTGTTTAAATAAAAAAAAGTATAAGGTCCGTCTCCTTTACAGTATACGATATCCTGAACATTAATAATACGAACATGATTGAGTGAATGCAAGGCGATGCTTTCGGGCAAAACCACTTCCTCTTTTAACAACTGCTGGGTGAGCGAGAGTTGCTGCATCCATTGGGAATTATGATCACGACGCCGGCGGTAACGTTCCAATGCCTCTCTTAATTCAACCTGATCAATAGGCTTCAATAAATAATCCAAGGCGCCATATTTAATCGCACGTATAGCAAACTGATTATAGGCTGTAATAAAAATAATATTTTCCGGAACGGGTGTTAACTGCTTTAAAATATCAAAAGCGGTACCATCGCGTAGCTGTATATCCATTAATATTATATCAGGCTGCTTTTCAGTAATAAGCGTGAGCGAGGTTTTTACCCTATCACTCCAGCCAACCAGTTCTGTACCTTCTTCGTGCTGCAGGAGGTACGTAATTTCTTTACGTACCGCAGGTTCATCTTCGATTATTGCTATAGTTATCATTCGTATCAATAGGTTGTAAAGATACTATCAGAGAAGAAGTATTTCCTATTTTTCACCATTAAGTGATGTATGTGTACTGTCTTCCATACTATTCCTTCATTGGTTCTGCCTCTGAACTAACCCATTCCAGTTTACCATTTGTAAAGCGCCATATGTCGTGCCACCAGCGCGCGCCACCCCTGCAAGAGGTTCTAAGCTCTTTCTTTTTCTCGTCCAAGGCTACATCGCAAAAACAGCTGCATTTCACTTTTTCGGTGTATTCCGGCTCCTCCAGCGGGTAAAATTGGTGGTATTGGGGATTATACAGGTAAATTGTATATTGCTGATAAACACCCATTCCGGCATCGGCAACCGAAAAGCCGACATCGTCATAACCGTCAAAATTATAGTCTGCAATATGACTTTGCCTGGCGCCCCCGGGTTGTATAATTTCAGGTAATATCAGCACACTTCCTTGTACTGATTGTTGATCCCTCTTGGGCATCAATTGATTAGCTAAAATTGCAAGGGAAGGATCAGTTGATTCTGTATTATTACTTTTATTCTCACTTACCACAAGTAGCTCTGAAAAATTGTAAGCTAACACTCAAATGCTTCATTATCTGCATCTTGTTACACTTCCTCACGTGCCAAAGGCTTTCTTGGCTCTTCATTTGACTGTTCACTTGCAATATCAACA
>JBQGCI010000418.1:0-8738 GCA_052038405.1 Acinetobacter pittii | reverse complement strand
TAATCGATCGGCAGGGAACGTAAATAAAGATACCCCTGAAAATGAGGGGTATCGGTTTAGCAATAATTGGATCTGGTCACTAATCGAATTTCAGATCGTCAATAAACCGGTTAATGTCTTCTTTTGTTTCGCCGGTCCTTTTTTGAATACGACCAATCACCTCATCCTCCTGCCCTTCTTCATACAACAGGTCGTCATCTGTGAGGTCGGCCCATTTCTGTTTTAAATTACCTTTCACTACGTTCCAATTGCCTTTTACCTGGTCTGTAAACTTACTCATAGTTATCAATTTAATAGGTTAATAAATCCGTATTAAACGGGTATCTTTGATATAAGTAAGCCAAGTACTGTACCATAAAAGTTATTGTGGCAGCATTTAACATTTCTTTCAGGAGTTGCCTCCGCCAGTTATTAGTTCACCTAACTTTATTCAAGCGGAAGGGTAAATGAGAAAGCTGCACCCCGGCCCACTTCGCTTTGAACAGCAAGTTCCCCGCCATGTTTCTGTATGATCTGAGCCGTTATATACAATCCTAATCCCATGCCCGGGTAAGTACTCATAACCTTTTGGGTACTGCGAAAGAACTTTTCAAAGATCTTTTCCTGTTCTGCAGGAGGTATTCCGGGCCCTTCATCTTCTACTGTAATCTTGACACTTTTTTCTTCCAGTTCGGAAGACACTGTGATCGTAGTATGAACCGGTGCATATTTAACCGAATTGGACAGCAGATTGGTCACTACCTGTGCCAGCCGCTCGCGGTCGCCCGACACCGCGGGAAGTTTTCCGAGGTGGCAAACAAACTGGTGACCGGTGGTTCTTTTTATTTCGTCAACCCGCTCCATTAACAGATTATTGAGATCAACCTGCTCTGAAACCAATTGCAGCTGACCTTCCGATATGCGACTGGTATCCAGCAAATGCCTGATCAATGTGGTAAGCCTGTCTATCTGCTGATTTAACCGCGAAAGCAAGTAGCTGTTCTGCTTATCACCTAGCTGATCCATGCTTTCTTTAACAATTTCGGCATAGGCTTTCATGCTGGTGACGGGAGTTTTCAGTTCATGGCTGGCAATGCCAATGAAATCGTCTTTCAGCCTAAGCAACTCTTTCAATTGCTGTTCACTTTCGCGTAAAGCCGTTTCAGCCGCTTTTCGCTGGGTGATATCAATGACAACCGCTACTACTGATTTTATTTTCCCCTGCCCGTCTGAGATACCAGCAACACTGACATTAGCCCAGAATTCAGAACCGTCTTTACGAAGCATCCGCTTTTCAGATTCGAAAGATTTCCCCTCAGCCACCAGCTTTCCAAATTTTTGTATCGTAGCATCCCTGAACTCAGGTACTGTTATGTCCAAAACATTTACCCCAATACCCTCATTTTTTTCAAGGCCAAAAAGCCGGGACGCTTTTTCGTTTAGAAAAGAGATATGGCCCTGAAGATCAGCGCCAAAAATACCTACACTGGTCTGGCTTACGATTGCCCGGTTATGCTCTTCACTTTTCCTTAATGCTTCCCGGGACATTTTTTGAGCCGTTATATCTGTAAACAAAACAGCCACCTTCCTTTCTTCCGGCGCTCCCACCCTGAACGCATATAAATTAAAAATCCGGTGAAGCGCTTCAGACTCTTGTTCGAAACGGAGGCTCTCACCCGTATCAGCTACTTTGCCATAGATATCAAACCATACCTGCTCAATATCGGGACTGAGCTCGAGAATTGTTTTACCGGCCGCATTAACAAGACCATTGTGCCGTTCAAATGCCGGGTTCACCTCCAGGAACCGCCAGTTGTTACAATAACCTTCATCGTTATAAAGCATCTGGATAATGCAATAACCTTCATCCATATTGTGGAACAAAGTACGGTACTTATCGATCGTCTGTTGCCCGCTTTCACGGGTATCGCCGTTTCCAATATCCCCGTATCCGCTGGCTGCATTTTCGATCGTCAACAGTATCTGGCTGACCGCTCCATTTTCATCTGTTCTCAAAACCCGCTTTTTCGCACAAAGACGTATCCAAATGCCTGAACGATTGCGGTACCGGTAATAAATGGTTTGATCCTGCGTATGCTTCGCGTCAGTTGCATTTCTGTAAAAATTCCGGATGATTACATAGTCCTCCGGATGATACAATGAAAAACGCTGAATGGGGGTCATGGATGCCAATTGCTGTTCGCTGTACCCAAGAAACATGCGTATGTCACAATTGTTGTAAATAATCTTCCCCGAAGGAATACAGATAACGTAGGCGGCAGTCGTCAGCAGGTCTTTACCGGCGTCTGTAAAGGACGGATTTGAATCATTTCCTGCCAGGGCATCAGACATATTGAATTCGGTTTAGGGTTTTCGCTTCCGAAGCGATCTTACCTGTTCCCGGTATAGGGGCAAATGTCATGCCTCAAAAAGATAAAACCAAAATAACTTTCCATGACATCACACTTATCTCAATTTAAGATCGTGTAAGCCTGTAGCAGAGATCATCCTGCTCAAAAACGGGAAAAATCCCGTTTTTCCTTTTACAGGATTAAGATTTCTTTGAAAACCCTCTTAGCCCTTGCCTGGCCTGAACAGGTTCTCCTGTGATGGCCGGGCTTTTCACCTGCGTCGATTGCCAAAATAGCATTTAATCGGTCCATAACACGACAGGCTTCGCCTGACTATTTCTCGCTTAAACAGGGCCTGCGCGATGTACCGGGTATCGTCGAAGCGGCTATACATAACCTGCACCCATGCATATTGCCTGATAGCGGATGCGCGCTACCGCTGCCCCTGTTGTCAACGCCGGTCTACCACGATAGCAATATTAATGACACCCCCTGCTGCGGCAATACAAAACCGGTTTCGATACTACTACCCGCAGATACGTTGATATGTTGCGTTCCTATCACCTGCAACCGGCCCGACTGCTCCAGCGCCTTAACCTGTGCTGTACTGGGCTGCTGGGGCGAGCCCATCCTTTTCCACCGCTCATAAGCATTACTCGAAGTATCGTCTATACGATAATGGGTTAGTTTTATTTTTTGGGCAGGCAACCTGTTTACTAAGAGGCGTACCGGCGCCGTTCCATCTTTTTTGTCAGCATCATGATAATTCCAGATCATTACAGCGGCTGATTGGTGGTCCTTCGATGCCAGGGCACCAACGTCAGTAAGGGGTCTGCGGATACTGGAGTCTAATACTTCCTGCAACGCGTATCGCCGGTTACTTTCGGCTGCTACCTGCGTTTCTTTCATCATACCCAACATCCTGAACACATTTAGTACCGGCTTATCTACACCATTGGTGGCCAGATCGCGAAAACCATAAAACCAGGGCTGATCTTCAAACTCAAAGGCCCAGGTTACCGCACCTGTGAGATTTACGTTATACCGTTGAGCCAGTTCGTATTTCCTGGCAAATGATGCGGCAGTATAACTGGAGTACATGGTACCGTTACGGTAGGCATTTTGCGGATCTGTTGCCATGCCACAGGCAGCACATCCTTCCGGATCGCTTTCGCCGAGGATCACTGGCAGGTTCTTTAATTCCGGATACCTGGCAATCACCCGGAAATTGTCTTCAATATTGCGCAATTGGTTGCGAATGCTCATTACTACAACCCCATCAACGAGCCTGGGAGCCCCTTTAGCGTGAAAAAGGATGGCATCCAGGGGAGCACCCGTTTTACCGGTAACATAATTCTTTTCGTAGAGGCAATGTTTTAAAAAAGCATCCAGCCATTTCATCGCACCGCCCGTTGTATTCGGACCGCCTATACGGGCAGTGGGCAAAGCCCTTTTTACGGCATCGGCAGAGTAGTCATACAGTTTAAAAAATTCATCCCTGGTACCCTTCCAGTAATATCCGTCTGCTTCATTCCATACTTCCCAATACCAGCTTTCAACTTCTTTTCTACCATACCGGTCTACGCAATGCTTTACCCATTGAAATACAAGCTCGGCCCATTTGTTATAATCTTTTGGAGGATAAGCCCATCCTGTTACAATGTCGCTGTATTTATCGCCCGGCTTCCAGTAATGCCTGTAAGGCTGGGGATTGGTGGACAAAGCCTCAGGCATGAAACCAATTTGTGCCAACGGTTTCATACCCCTTTCAATATAGGTATCAAATATGCTGTCTACGATGCTCCAGTTATAGATGGGATTACCCATAGCATCTTCGGTATACATATTAGTGCTGCCCCATTTTAGCGCAGCCTTCCCATCTCCGGTTACCATTAACGAGTGCGTGCGCACATAGACCGGTACCGGACTGAGCGCAGCGATTTCGCTTAGCAACTTTTTACCATCCTTCATATAGGTGTAATTGGGTTCATCGTAACCGAACCAGGCCCATAACGGCTTCATATCGCCAAGTTCCCGGTCCAGATCCACCTTTATCACAGCTGTATCGGCTTGAGCGAATATTTTACTTATAAAGAACAGGCAGCTTACAATCATTACATTTCTGATCATCTTCAAAAAATGTTTTATAGTTCTTTCAAAGTTAGCAGGATTATTCGTTCATATCCCCGGTTCTTTTCCGCCGGACAACAGCCTGTCAACGGTACACGGGGTTCAACTATCTCCTTATACCGTCAACCAAGAGCAGCGCACTTGTTGAAAACTGCGTTCACATGCAGGCAAGCTCCATAGAATCTGACACTGCTTATTTATGCAGGTTTCATCCATTGCGGGCCGGGTGACTCATCCGTTAAACGCCGGCGATGCGTACCGGTATCGGTGTTGGAGCATGCTATATATTAAAGTAAGGACACCAGGACACCGATTTAGTGACGGGCCCGCTGACGGGACATTTTTAACCAAACCCATTGGGACAGCCATTCAGAAAAGATCAGGAAAGTTGCCGAATATTAATGCTCCCCAACAGTTACACGTAATGCTTTTAGTCCGCTGATGCCCTGCAGGTCTTCGAGCTGAAGGTGCTCCAGATTGACAAATAATCCTTTTTTAACCTGTTGCTGTAACAAGGTCTTATAGTCTTCCACATCCGCCTCATTGATATAAACAACAGCAATTTTACCGGGTTGCGTAAGCCGCTCCTGTGAGCCATGCAGATGTACTTTATCTATCCGCTTTTTAATCATCTGATAGCGGATATTATAAGCACCTTCTACATCAAATCGTTTCTCATCTTCTCTGAAAGTGATGTCGATCACGTCGCTGTTAACAAAAATGAGCTGGGTAGATTGCAAAGGCACCAAAAGAGCATGTTGTTGTGCTGCATTAGCCAGGGCTACTTTACGCATATACTCGAGTTGTATTATATGTAGTTCATGCAGCTGATCATTGCTGAAAGGCTTGTCCGGACTAATGGTTTGTCCTGCGTAGAGATCATATTCAATACCATCTGTACGGAATTTATTATAATACGCAGGATATACCTCCTGCATCCGGCTATTCATTTCATCGAGCAACATATCTATGCCGGAAATGGCTTGTTGCATCGATATATCCAGGTTACGCCTGTTAATACTACAGGAACCATGGAGCAGGTTGATCGCATCCAGGTAGGCATCACAGATTGCTGCCGTTTCGGGCTGCTCGGTTCTCAAAGTACCCAACAACTTTCGCAATACTTTATCCAGCGCATTGGAGGTAGATATCGTTTCGCTGCTGATAGGCTGATCGACATTATTATCTTTCAAAAATTCAATCTGCTGCTGCATCAGCTGCTGTACATATGGCAAATCGAACTGCGCTAATTCATTAGCTGTTTTACGCAACCATTGTAGTTGCAACTGCCAGTCGGCCCTTATCGCATTATTTCTTATCAATGAAGAGTTGCGAATATCTACCGCGCCATAAAAAGGATATACCGACTCAAAAACAATCGGCACTTTCTGAATCACTTTCCCATGTACCTTTTTTTGTTGCAGGTAAGCAAGTGCTACGTCATCAAATTTCCAGGCAACCGAAGGCTGAATCACGGTAAAACGATCTGATATGACAGCCCTGATATCATTCTCAAACATTTCATGCCCCACCTTCATCAATTGCGCCAGTTCTATATATAGTCGCTCCAGTAATTTAATGCGTTCCGCTGTGATCAGTCCGGGCTCAGTGGCAAATAATTCAACCACACCATATACTTTCTGCTGGTAAAAAATAGGCATCGCTGCATAAGTGCGGTATGCCGTTCCCTTTAGAATTTTTTCGACCAAAGGATATCTGGTTCCCACATCTCCTATATCATCGACGACAATCGGTTTACTCCCCGATTCAAATGCCTTAAAAAAAGTTTGCACTTCCTGCTCCGTTAATGCCGAACCGCCAACCAGCCCTTCACCCGCTTTCCGCACCATACGTCCGTTCATGATAATAAACGGCATGGCGCCAATTTCGATCTTATTTGAACCCAGCAAAGATTTTACTGCCAGGCGCAGGTCCTCATAGGCCGTTTCCATACAGGATACATCATCTTTCAACTTCCATAACCGCTCTTTAATATACACCATCGTTTGCTGTTGCGTAACATCAGCAATGGTCACTACACCAAAACCACGAAATTTAAAATCAGTCAGCGGTAACTTCCGCAGCATGTACCGCACGAAAACGTCATCATCCGTAATGCTTGTGATCATCCGTTCACTTAGCTCGGGTAATCTTTTGTTATACTGAATATCAATAAAGTCATGACCAAAATTGATCCTGAAAAAACGATACAAGCCTGTGGCACTGTCGATGTAACGGTAAATAAACTCATCTTTGGAAGGATGGGCAATGCCATAAAGCTGAGCCAGTATGGTATGATAAATATTTTTGAGCGCCGCCAGGCCAATTTCCTTAAAATTAGATTCAAATTCAGGCTTCAGCCAACCTGTATCCTTTTCAACAAATGATCGATATAAAGAGGGCGTACCATAAGCAAAGGTAGACGTAAAAGGTGCCGTTATACCCCAAACGTCTTTATCCCCATCGATGGTCACATTGGTAAGACTCACATATAGAATATCAAGCAGCTCTTTATAATCGGATAATTCATCTGCAGAGAGGTCGCGGCTCTGTACACCAGCTGCTTCTATCCTCGAAGCAAAGTATTGAAACATCTGCCTTTTTACATCATCAGTTCCCTCTATCTTCTTCTGTAAAAACCTGTAATACGGTGCAAAAGAAAAACTCGTATTAACCTGGGTAATATCCAAATATTTATGTAAAAAACGGTCCATGAGTTGTTTTAGTTAAAACCTGAAACCCATTGTGAAATGCGGGTTCCACCCTTCCCTAGAATATCCTGCCAATAATTGAAATACTGCAATATTTGCAGGCGAAAAATAAATACCCCCACCTACGCCCTGGTGTATTTCACCGCTATCGGCACCTTTTGCCCATACTTTACCGGCATCGTAGAAGAACGTAGCGCCCAACTGACCTGGCAGAATGTAACTGCCAATTTGCGCTAAACGCATTCTCAGCTCCAGATTATTGTACAGCATGTGCGCACCTGCAAAACGATAATTACGGAAGCCCCGCAAATTATCGTGCCCGCCCAGGAACAGCGACTGATAGAAGGTTGCATTACCTAAAGTCACCCCGCCTCCCGTACGATTGGCCAGTATAATGGAAGACTGGTGGTTCAGGGGCATATAAACAGCCATAACCGGCAGCGCCTGCATCATCGGCCGGCTGTAGCGGTTCAACCCGGTGTAACCTTTAATCTGTAACGAAAAATAGCCGCCTTTTGTTGGGAACAGATGATTATTACGGCTATCTTTTTCATAGGAAAACAGCGCACCCGCGAATAACCTGCTATGCATCAGGGTGGCGCTATCGTAGCTCAACAGCGGTTTCGTGAGGATAAACCGGTCTTCGTTATCTTCTTCTTCCATACTGTAATATTGAAAAGCCGGACCCAATCGCACCGTAACGCTTTTATCCAGGCGCCAGCGGAATAAAGGTTCCACCTGGGCAACGGTATAACGGCTCCGGTAATAGGTAATAGGGTGCGTTTTGTCATATACCGTATTGTTGCCAATACCAAAAAAGTTATGCGTGTTATGCGGAGCAAATGTAGAGGCCTGCAGTTCTATATCGGCCTTACCAGCCACTTCAATCCAGTCGGCCTTTAGCTTAACCTGGTAGGCTCCTGTAGCAAAGGCCCCCGATAGCAGGAGTTGTTGTGAGCTGCTATAAGGCAGTTTCCGGAAACCCTTTTGTTGTATATGCCTGAAGCCGCCGCCTAATATAAACCCGTCATCGCGGTTGAAGCCCCCGGTAACCAGGGGCATTGTTGTAGAATACAGATTCACCGGTACGAAAGCTGTTTGTAAAGAATCATCACTGATCTTTTTACGAATTCTATTATGGGCATCGTTGTATGTAACGCTGCCGGAGTTGCTGTAAAAGCGGATACGGGGTCCCGGCTGACGTACTGCAATGTGCTTCTCGTCTTTACCTCCGATCATCCGTAGCTTAATAGGCGACAGACTGTAATCTACCTCAATCGTATCCTTACCGCCGCCTGTATACAATCTGATCTCTTGGGTAATACCCGGATCAAATACACGGTCCACCAGCTTCCCTTTTACCTCACCCTCCTTATTGATTTTTCTGACGGTAAGTTGCAAACCGCCGCCCCCGGCATCTTGCAGCACTACCTGTTCATTCTTATCGCTGAGCCGCAGGTCCACTATCTGGTTGTAAAAATCATGATACTCATCCATAGCGGCTGGCAATTGATTGCGTCTTTTTTTCATAGTTGCGGCCAACACTTCGCCACGTATAGACCGGGAA
>JBQGCI010000417.1:0-4112 GCA_052038405.1 Acinetobacter pittii | reverse complement strand
CAACCAGAGGCCGGTACTAAACTCATGCTTTCAGTGCCGCCCGCTATAATACAGTCAGCCATACCACTTCTGATCTTCGCACTGGCTATGGCGATGGTTTCCAAACCCGATGCACAATAACGATTCACGGTCATACCAGGGACATCAATTCCCAGAGCACGTGCCGCGATAATGCGCCCTACCTGTAAACCCTGCTCAGCCTCAGGCACCGCATTCCCGACAATCACATCGTCTACCCTCCCAGGCTCCAACTGTGGAACGGTGCCCATTACCCCTTTGATCACCTCAATGGCGAGGTCATCAGGACGATAAAAACGAAATCCACCTCTTTTTGCCTTTCCTACTGCCGTCCTGTACCCGGCAACAATATATGCTTCCATCGCAAAACATTTAAGTTGAAATAATTAGTTGCATAAACAACTTTATTACTCAAATTTAAGTATTTCCAGCCATTTTAAAGTACAGCCTGCCCGTATTGACCTATACGCAACAGGATAATGATGCCGATCAACCCGATCCCCGCTGGTATTCTTTTATTCCATCGGAGAAAACTGAGCGCAATATTCAGAATACTTATTTTTGCACCCGATGTATTCATTACTGCGCAAATTGTACTTTATGTTCCCGGCCGAGCAGGCCCATTATATGGCTATGAACCAGCTAAGCCTGCTTACAGCATCTAAAGCCGGAAAAAAACTCGTAAGCGCTATTGCTGCGCCCGCAAACAACCGGCACGAGACGCGGTTTTTAAATATGACTTTTAAAAACCCGGTTGGCCTGGGGGCCGGATTTGATAAAAATGCCCGCTACTTAAACGAGCTCGAAGCGCTTGGATTTGGTTTTGTAGAAATAGGAACGGTTACCCCGCTCGCCCAGGATGGCAATCCAAAACCCAGGTTGTTCCGGCTGCCACAGGATAAAGCATTGATTAACCGCATGGGCTTTAATAACGAAGGGGCGGATATGATTGCAGAGCGGTTGCAAAGGTGGAGAGAACGAAAAGCAAAAAGCACTGATAAACATCCGTTGATCATTGGTGGCAATATCGGTAAAAACAAGGTTACGCCTAATGACGACGCGTGGAAAGATTACGCTACCTGCTTCAATAAGCTCCATCATTATGTAGATTATTTCGTAGTAAATGTGAGCAGCCCTAATACACCAGGCCTGCGGGAGCTGCAGGAGAAAGAGTCCCTTCGAAAGATCATCTGGAACCTGGCCATGATCAACAATGGCAAAGCGGTGGCTAAACCTATCTTATTAAAGATAGCACCAGATCTTACCCAATCGCAGATTGACGATGTCATAGATTTGGCCTCAGAAGTGAAACTGGATGGCCTGGTGATCAGCAACACAACTATAGACCGCAACGGCTTAAATACTCCTGTAGCTCAGCAGGAGAAAATAGGTGCCGGCGGTTTGAGCGGCAAACCGGTACGGGCAAAAAGTACAGGCATTATTGAATATGTACATCAACAAACCGCGGGCAGCATTCCCATCATAGGTTCAGGAGGCATTTTTACCGGTATAGACGCACGGGAGAAAATGGCTGCGGGAGCATCGTTAGTACAGGTGTGGACCGGTTTTATTTACCAGGGGCCGGGCATTGTAAAACAAATCTGTAAAACCTTATAATTTATAAAATGGACCTTCTATTCATTTCCGGTTCAGAACTTTTTACGTTCGAATCGCTGCTCAGCTTTTTAATATTGGTAGTGCTGGAGGTGGTGCTGGGTATAGATAACGTCATTTTTGTGAGTATTATTTTAAACCGGCTCCCGGTGAATTTGCAAAAGAAAGCCAGACGTACCTGGATGGTTACCGGTATTTTGAGCCGTTGCCTTTTGCTGGCGGGATTGAGCTGGCTGCTGGCTCAAAAAGGTAAACATCTTATTCCGGAGTCCTGGTTTGGCAAAGGGTTCGATCTGGCGAGCATTGTAATGCTGGTGGGCGGCCTGTTCCTTATTTATAAATCCGTAAAGGAAATACATCATAAACTGGAGGGAGAAGACCCCTCGGCTAATACGCAAAAACAAAAGAAACTGGGTTTCGGACAGGCTATTGCACAAATACTGGTAATTGACGCTGTATTTTCTTTCGATAGTGTAATAACTGCCGGTGGTACGGCCAAGCACCTTGAGATCATGGTAGCGGCGGTTATTGTAGCCATGATCATCATGTTTACCTTCAGTCCTAAAATAGCTGCATTTATTGAAAAGCACCCTACATTAAAAATGCTGGCCTTATCCTTCCTGGTAATGATCGGCGTAAGCCTCATTGTTGAAGGCTGGAACTCAGATATGGCACATGAACTGCATCTTAAAAACTACATCTATTTTGCAATGGCCTTCTCTTTCATTGTAGAATTGCTGAACATGTTTATGCGTAAAAGGACTACAAAAGTGGTTAAACTTAACGCACCATCGTTAGATGAAGCGTCTGCATTTACTCAACCAACTGAAGAGCATTAATATATGCATCAGCTTTTCGAACATACCAGCGAAGACCAGCGCAACTGGATAGAGGCCTTGTTTGATCATGCCACTATCGGCATAGTGGTAACCAACCGAAAAGGGCTGATCATTAATTTTAATAAGCAGGCTGAGCGGGATTTTGATTATGCAAAGAAAGAGGTGATTCATCAGCCGCTTGAAATTCTGCTGCCTCCCGCTATCAAAACCAGGCATGAGCATTATAGAGAGGGTTATTATCAACATCCTACGCCGCGCTCTATGGGGCATGGCAGGGACCTCTATGCACAGCGAAAGGATGGCAGCGTATTCCCGGTAGAAGTGAGCCTGAGCAGCTATACGGTGAACAACGAGCTTTTTGTAATTGCATTTGTTATCAATATAACGGTTCGGAAACACCAGGAGGAAATTGTCATCCGGCAAAAAGAAGAGCTGGAGCAGGTCACAAAAGAGATCAGGCAACTTAATGTATCGCTTGAAAAAAAGATCGATGACCGTACCAAGATGTTACGGGAAACGCTTTCAGCCCTGGAGCAATCGAAGCTTGAGCTAAGTGAAGCTTTGAAAACGGAGAAGGACCTGGGAGAAATGAAATCGAAGTTCGTATCGATGGCTTCGCATGAATTTAAAACGCCGCTCAGCACTATCTTATCCTCATCTTTCTTGCTGGAGAAGTATAATGATCTTGCCGAACCGGGCAAAAGAACCAAACATATCAATCGCATTAAGCACGCCGTTAATGATATGAAGATGATCCTTGATGACTTTTTATCCCTGGATAAACTGGATGAAGGCATTGTGCAGGCCAAACCTGAAACGCTTAGTGCCGAGGCCTGTTTTGACGCCCTGAATGATGTGGTTTATGAGATGTCGGTACATTGTAAGCCCGGTCAGCAGATTATAACTGACTTTAAAGGGAACACTCCGGTGCTGATTGATGAAAGGCTGCTTAAAAACATATGCATTAACCTGCTCTCCAATGCCATTAAATTTTCTCCCGAAAACGGCTCCATTGAATTAGAATGCCAGGCATCCTCCCAGGAATTGCGCGTGTCCATTAAAGACAGTGGCATCGGCATTTCTGAGGAAGACCAGCTGCATTTATTCGAAAGATTCTTCCGGGCCAAAAATGCCGTAAACATCCAGGGCACGGGTTTGGGTTTAAATATTGTATTGCGCTATATTGAACTCATGAAAGGATCTATTGAATTTAAAAGTGAACTGGAGAAAGGCTCCGTTTTCACCATACATATCCCTCAATAAACGCGAAACACAGGATGAAAAAAATTTTGGTAATAGAAGATAATGATGAAGTAAGAGACAATATTGCTGAGATATTGGAATTATCCGGTTACGAAGTAATTACTGCCGAAAATGGAAAAGCAGGCACAGAAATAGCGGTGGAACAGGTACCCGACCTGATCATCTGCGATATTATGATGCCGGTACTGGATGGCTATGGTGTGGTATACCTGCTGAATCAAAATCCCAAAACCAGTAGCATCCCCTTTATTTTTTTAACAGCAAAATCTGAAAAGACAGATTTTCGTAAAGGAATGGAACTGGGCGCTGATGACTATATTACCAAACCTTTCGAAGGCATCGCATTGCTGAAAGCTGTGGAGATGAGGCTGCACAAAG
>JBQGCI010000416.1:0-3913 GCA_052038405.1 Acinetobacter pittii | reverse complement strand
ACCCTGTCATAAATTCTTCTCATAACCACAGTGATTTGGTCACGGGGGTGCATCGTTTTTGTATTTAGCAAGCTCGTCATAATAAACTCAATTAACTTTGTTGACAACAAACATAAATAACCTGCAACTGTTTTCTATCCTGTGTTGACCCGACAAAACAATAAAAAAAATAAATCTTTTTTTAACCGATCAAATTCATAGTTAAGTCTTAAATTGGTACTTTAAAACGATGAGTTGTATACGATGAAAAAGCAACGACTACTGGATCTGATCCAGATCGACCCTTACTCCAGCACATCCAAGTATCTTCAGATTGTAAACTCTATTCTTAAGGAAATTGAGAAGGGAAATATACAGGCCGGAGACAGTATGCCCTCTATTAACGAAGCCAGCATTATGCTCGATATAGCCAGGGATACGGTAGAACGGGGATATAAACAACTGAGGGAATTGGGTGTAATAAAAGCAGTACCAAGACGGGGTTATTTTATAGAACATACCGAATTTAAAAGACAGTTACGTGTATTCCTGTTGTTCAATAAGCTGAGTGCACCCAAGAAAGCTGTATATGATGCATTGACCAACGAATTAGGCGATATTGCCAGTATTGACTTCTATATTTACAATAACGACTTCCATCTTTTTAAAAGGTTATTATCGGGCAATAAAGACCACTATACCCATTATGTAATCATTCCCCATTTTATAGACGGTGGTGAAAGAGCCTATGAAGTGATCGATACCATCCCCAAAGATAAACTGGTATTGCTTGATAAATCACTGCCTGAAGTAAAAGGACAGTATAGCTCCATTTATATTGATTACGAAAATGATATTTACGATGCATTGACGGAAGCCCTGGGAAGCTTGGCCCGCTACCATACTATTAAGCTTATCTTTCCTGACAATAGCTATTTTCCAAAAGAAATCAAGAAGGGATTCAAGCATTTTTGCCAGGATAATGCCTATAACTATAAAATCATAGGTAGCATAGAAAATGAACCCGTTAAAGAAGGTGATGTATTCATTAATATGCTGGAAGATGACCTGGTAATATTGATCGAAAAAATAAAACCAACCTCGCTCAAGATAGGAGAACAGGTAGGCATTATTTCATACAATGAAACGCCCGCTAAAAGGGTTATTTTAAATGGTATCACCACCATATCATCAGACTTTTACGAGATGGGCGCGATGACTGCTCAAACTATTTTATCGGGATCCTTGCAAAGACAGAAAGTGCCTTTTAGGTTAACGCTCAGGCCATCCCTGTAATGTACGCGCTTCATTACAGTTGTTTGACCGGCTTACTGTTGTGTAACCGGAAGCGAAGCGTATTCTACTATCAATAAAATTTATGCCTCTATTCTTCCTGCTTCTTACAGGCCTTTTACTGGGCACCTCAGTTGCTGCCCAAAAGGACAGTATATCCATGAACAGGGAAATACCTGTCATTAATTTTCCGGGGATTAGCCAGGCAGACTTTAGCGATGCTTTCCATGTTTTGAACGAATGTGTAGTAAAAGTGCCGGGCTACGGCTTCTCCTATCCTTTTATAGCGCCCGGAGGGCATTACGGCGGTTGCTGGTGGCAATTAGATGCCTCTATAAGCCTGCAGGCAACCAAATGGATCAATCAACGTTTTTCGGAGAACATGCTGCGCGGCTTTATTGCAGTGCAGCAACCAGACGGAAGAATACCCTTGTATTGACAAGATAAAGTGCCCGACTACCCTACCTGCAGTTCATTACCAAAACTATTTTCCGCAGCTTACGCCGTATTACAACACTCCGGAGACAGTACATTGTTAAAAGCGGTGTATCCCATGCTTCGGAAGTACTGGAACTGGTGGTTTTCAGATGCCCGCCGCGATGCCGCTACGGGCCTTATCACCGGTGTATTTGAAGAGTCTTTTCCTCCGACTGAAAACCGGCTCAAAACAACAGCGCAGGTTGACCTGAATGTAGAGTTAGCCGGAGCTTGCCAATACATGGCCCAACTGGCTTTCCGCTTAGGCCTGAAAGATGATCAAAAAATTTTTATGAAAAGCCGGCTCCAATTGGTTGACGCTGTCAACCAATATATGTGGAATGAACAAGCAGGCGCATATTTTTCCTTCGATGTCATCCATAAACGTCGCGACAGCACACTTATCGTGTCGGCTTTTGACCCTCTTTACACTCATGTGGCGCCTGCCGGCAGGGCCAACCGGATGGTGCGTTTGCTCACCAACGACGATTATTTTAACTGGCAAACCAACCCTTTAACCAGCGTTGCCAAAACAGCTTCCACTTACAATGAAACTACCGGTGCCTATAACGGGGCTCCGGCATGGTCTGGCAGCATCTGGAGTTTACGGAATTATGTTACGGTTCAGGGACTGGAAGATATTGGCCGGTATGATCTTGCTGCTCACCTGGCGCTTAAGACAGTACAACTATTCAACAACAACTATCACGAGTTCCTGAAGCCCTCTGATGGCAGCGGCCACGGTGTAAAGCGATATGCCTGGTCAGCAGCCCAGTATATCCAATTGCTGGTAGAGGATATTTTTGGAATTGATTACAACCGGTTTACCGGTCAGATACGAATTGTGCCCAACTTGCCTGCCTCCTTAAAAAATGAAAAGTTGGCACTCCATAATCTCAAATTGCCTGACGGCAGCCGTATGGACCTAGAAATAAAATGGGAAAACGATATAGCAACCGTCAACTATATTATTAACGGTCATACTGAGATCAGGGATGTAGTTATCGGCTGGCCCACGCTACCCAATACCAGGCTACGGGCAACTGATCATACCGGCGATACCCGTCGCACTACTAAGATCAATAAGGGCGAAACAGTTATACATAACGTTTATAATAAAAACAAACAAGCGGATCATATCCGGTTTATAATACGTTAGTAAGGGATTGCCAGGCATTCCATATAGGCCAGCCTGTTGCCCGAGGTCAGAATACTGATCAAAAGTTTGAATTTAGTTCAGCCATCCCATGCTCTCCATCCAGTAAAAACAGCTATTCAGCCATTCATCGCGCGGGGGCGTGTTATTAAGGAACCCGTGATCTCCTTTTGCATATATGTGCATTTCTGATATAACGCCCTGACCTCTTAGTGCATTAAAAAGATTCAGTGTATTCTCCACTTTAACTATTTGATCATTTAATGCATGAGCTAAAAAAACTGCAGGCATCTCCTTCCGGATATTTTTCTCCCCGGAATAAAAGTTAAGGGTTGGCGCATTTTGATTTGTTCCCAAAAGATTGTCCCGTGAACCGATGTGTGCCGTACTATCCACAAAGCTTACTACAGGATTAACCAGTATCAGGAAATCGGGTTTAAGATGTGTAGGAGGCAATGAAGGAACAAAACTGGTGTCATAATGGGTACCCGCCATCAAAGCCAGGTGACCACCTGCGGAAAATCCCATTACACCAATAGCTTCCGGATTCACCCCCCATCGGGCAGCATTTTTTTTCACGAGGTAAATGGCCTGCTGAAGATCTATAAGTGGTGCAACCTGCCTGTTGTCCAAATAATCTGCCGATGGAAGCCGGTACTTAAGCACAAAGGCTGTTATCCCCTTTTCATTAAGCGCTTTTGCCATTTTGCGTCCTTCCCGCTCAATCAGCAAGGTATGATATCCGCCGCCGGGAACGATAATAACCGCCGGGGTGGATTGTTGGGCCCCACCGGGCTTAAACATAGAAAGCGTAGGAATGGTGACCCGGCTAACGAGGCTGTCTACAACCGGGTCATACCTTTTGTCCTCTGCTACCTTAAGGATCTTTGAGCCCGGAGGGCGGCCCTCAAATAATGGCATTTCCTGAATCAACGGCTGACAACAACAGGCATATCCTGTCAGAAGCGACAGTAAGAACCATATACTTCTTCTTTTGATAAAGAACAA
>JBQGCI010000415.1:0-23617 GCA_052038405.1 Acinetobacter pittii | reverse complement strand
TCACGTTGTTGATATCGGTAGCGAACTCCATCCACGCCCCTTTAAACGGAATTACACGGGCGGAGTAGATTTTCGTACCATTCGGGTGAACGGACTGACCAAAAAATACGCCTGGAGAGCGATGCAACTGGGAAACCACCACACGCTCAGCGCCATTGATAACAAATGTACCGCGGGGCGTCATGTAAGGAATATTACCCAGGAACACATCCTGAACGATTGTCTGGAAATCTACGTGCTCTTCGTCGTTACAGCTCAGGCGAAGTTTCGCTTTCAGCGGAACGGCATAAGTTAACCCGCGCTCCATACACTCGTCGATCGAATAACGGGGGGGATCAATAAAGTAGTCTAAAAATTCCAGTACAAAGATGTTTCTCGTATCAGTGATAGGAAAGTTATCTTTGAACACACGGAACAAGCCCTCAATGTTACGCTTGTCGGGTGTGGTTTCAAGCTGGAAAAACTCTTTAAAGGATTGAATCTGAACTTCGAGCAAATCGGGCGTTTCAGCCAGATGCTTGATTTTCCCGAAATTCACTCTTGATTTTACGCTTGTAGCAGACATAAATAATACACCGGTTTTAATGATCGACTTCTAGAAACGCCAAAAAGGACCACTTTTATCGCTAAAAGAAATCCTACTGAAATTCAATTACTTGAACACATTTCGTAAGTCAAAATTTTATTGGCCAAAATAAAAAGGACTGCAAAGTTAGGGGATAAAGTATAAAGAAAAAACTTATTAGCAATAATTTTGCCAAATTTAATTTTGACGGTGGTTTTCAGAAATCGTAAATTTAAGAAAATTGCTACCTATGAGCCTGAAACACACGCTGAAAGAGTCGTTGACTTTTTCAAAAAAAGAACGCATAGGCGTTATATGCCTGGTGCCTGTTATCCTGCTTATCGCCTTTCTCCCCTTCTTTCAACGGCAGCCTCGTCCAACCCTACTTACTGCTGCTGATTCGGTATGGCTGGCAACCGCGAACTATCTGCAGGAAAAAAAAATAACCGATTCATCCAGCCGGCCCGATGCCCCGTCAACGCCTGTGACCGCCGGCTTTCCTTTCGACAAAACGGAAGATAGCTACAGCCCGCCACTGGGAGGAGCTCTGTTTCACTTTGATCCCAACAGCCTGGATGCAGCCGGCTTTAAAAAGCTGGGGTTAAGGGACAAAACGATCCGCACGCTGATCAACTACAGGAATAAGGGTGGGAGATTCAGAAAGCCCGATGACCTGGCTAAAGTGTATGGATTGCGCCCCGGCGAATTTCAACAACTGAAGCCCTATATAACCATCGGAAACTATACAGCTACCGGCGATTATCAGAAAAATAACAACTATGAAAACAGGGATCAGCGAGCGTATGCATCAGCAGCATACAAACCCCGCCCCACCCTAAAAACCATCGAAATCAATACTGCAGATATTGCAGGCTTTGAGTCTTTATACGGAATCGGCAATAAGCTGGCCACCAGGATTGTTAATTTCAGGAATAAGCTGGGAGGATTTTACTCGATCGACCAGGTGGGGGAAACCTACGGCATTCCAGATTCAACCTTTCAGAAAATAAAGGCGCAGCTCAAAGTAGATGGGCCATCTCTCAAAAAAATAAATATTAATACAGCTACCTATGAAGAACTCAATAATCACCCTTATATAAGTGCACAACTGGCCTACCAGGTCTTAAAACAAAGAAAAGAAAAAGGGAAGTTTACTGCCCTGGCAGAGATAAAAGAGCTGGTAGCTTCAACTAAAGATTCTTATGAAAAGATTTCAATGTATATCACTGTGAGCCAGTAACAGCGCAATAAAAAGCCCGCGATAATACATCACGGGCTCTGTGTTAAAGGGCAGGGCTATTACTTTTCAACAACTTTCACTACTTTCGAATAAGACGTTGTACCATCTTTATCAACCTGTGCAATACGGATATAAACAACAGGCTTCTCTCCTGTTTCGTAAGAATCCTGCGACTTGTTGCAGGAAACGCTAATGAAAGCGATACCTATTGCGATAACCGGAGTCATCCAAAATGCTTTCCTACGTTTAATGGCAGGGAATAGCATTAATGTGATAACTACCAGGGCAATCGCCGCAGGCAATGAAAAGGCAGACAAAGCCAGTAACTCCTGTACCGTTTTGTTAAAGCTATAGTCGATAATGCTATCCGAGTTGCCGTCTTCGGCTTTGGAAGCAACGGAGCCAATATTAAACCATGACGAGCCATCTGAAGATCCCTGCACTACGAATTCCTTATTATTGGTTTCAGAAATGGTGCTCCAGTTTACCTGCAAATTATTACCGTGCATTACAGCACTTAAGCTACCGAATGTAACCGGCAGTGCCGCATTGGTGCTTACAAATGCACTATACACCTGCAATTCATTGCCCACGCCTGCCAGGTTATTTGCTGTTAACCTTACTTCATCGAAATCTCCCGTAGTTTTAAAATATAACAACTGCGCATCGGCAGGAATATCGCCATTTATACTTAGCACATCCAGCACATTTAATTGAAGCAAATTGTTCGAAACCGAAGCTTCTTGTACCGCCACAGGGTTACCATTATTATATGTACTTATTGTTAAGCCTGTTAGCAAGCCTACATTGCCAAGCGGAGCGCCCGCTCTTACAATAAAACCAGCATACTCGTCATTAACAAATGTATGATTAGGTGCTGTTACAGCTACCGACGCGGTACTACCCGCACCAATACCCAGCGTGCTGCTTAAAGAAACGTAATTTGACGCATCGTTATCAACCAGGTTGGCCAGGCTGCCAGAAAAAGACTGGGTGTTGAGCAGGTCGGCGTTGGCTAAACCGGAGTTGGTGCCGTTTACAGCTACTGTCATGCCATTGGCACTGGCGTGGCCGTTAGCCAAAATGGTAGAGGTGCCGAGTGGTGTGGCCGGCGCACAAAAGTTGCGCACTACTGCATTATAAATACGCATTTCGCCTAATGTAGCGCCAACTGACAGAAGACCCGATGTTAATACCAGTCTTATCTCATTAAAAGATCCTGCGGTAACTACGAAGCCCAATGTTTGCCGTCCCGAGCCGCCGCCACTCAGAATAGAAGCGCTCAAAATCTCGAAAGCGGTCATGCTTTGTACAAGTTGTCCGTTGCTCAACACCTGAATCGTCATCCCGTTTAAGACATTCACATCGGATAACAAACCATTTAGATTTTGAATTTCAAAACCCGCATAGTAGTCTTTAGGTACTGATCCTGCCAGTAATTGAACAGAGAGATATGCATTACCTGCTACGCTGGCATTAACAGCCGGAAGCGTTGCATAATCTGTTGTTGAAGAGGAAACAATGTTTTCTGCGCCTTGTATCCGGTTAAGAATGCCTGCCAGTTGTGCGGTACCCAGTCCGCTCAGGCTGGTGGCGCCATAGGTGGCAATGGCAGGGAATCCGGCAGCACCGGCGCCCTGGTTAAGCCGTGTGGTAGAATTACAGGCCAAAGGTAGTGTTCCAGCCTGTGGAACTAAGATCTCTGCGTTATAAACATTTAGAGACGACCCTAAAATACCAGTCAATGCAAGTATGTCAATACCGGTAAAAGTCAGTCTCACCCGACGGAATGATCCGCCAACACCTCCCGAGTTGGTGGATACGAAACTGATCTTCTCGCGGCCGCCTGCCACAGAAGCTCCCACAAGCGGGTTAGACACCTGCGAGGTAGATACCACACCGCTTGTGCCACTCGCAGTATTGTAAGTGGTAAGTGTCACACTGCTCAACAGGGATGCACTTAGCAATCCCCTGTCTACAATAAAACCCACTTCCGACCCTTGCGGAAAAGGTGTTCCTGAATAGTCAACCTCAATCCAGGATCCCAGCAACCCTGTCAAAGAGAGGCTTGCGGCATTAGTGGTGTTGTTGTCGGTAAGGCTCCCGATACTATTGAAGCCACCCAGGGAAGTTCGCGGCGTCAAATTCGCTGTTGTAAACGGACCGGAACCATCTATTATGGGTGTATACAGATTAGCCGTTTGCCCGTAGCTGAAAGCGGCCCAAAAAAGTAGCGGGATCAATAAATACAATTTAGAAGCTGCAAAGCTTCGGTTCAGCTGGTTTCGTTTAAAATAGATAACGTTTAGTAGGGGTTGAAGTACGATTTTCTTCATAAAAAGGGCTTTTAATTGATAGATCGGGGTTTATAAAAAAATATTTTCAGGGCATAAAATATCTTTAACCGCAAGCGGTCACCGGTAGGGCCTGGTACCTGCTTGATGGCAAGAGTCCATTGAGACGGGGTATGCAACACTTACATGTATGCAGGCAATAAAGCTCTTTAAAGGCAGGCCATCCGGCTACTACGCACACGGGTTACTTACCTGGCAAGCATCCGGCGGTGAAGGTCATACCAGTTAGGGAGAGCATATCAGGAAGTACTCAATGGCAAATCCGGGGCAACGGCCGTCGGTGAACGTACGGATCCGACTTTTTATGGATATACCACCCTATATGACGGGTTGTGGAAGCGGTGCATGGTTCGGGTAGGGCTAAACCAGGGGCATTGCAAAATTTTCGCGTGAGATCAGCATTCGGTCTCATAACCTATAGGTTTAAAATTAGTGTTATGCGTAAAATTCATTGCCTGAAATAAGGAAGGGCTATCACACGGGGCTTAGTCGCGATCATCAGCCGGGGCTATGAAATTTAACGCCTTTTCGGGCTTTTAACTTACAGCTTTCCAAACATCCGGATAACGGAAAATGAAGTATAAGGATTAGGGCTTCACTTTGTCAGGTATTAGGGCTTATAACACCTGTAACCGGGCTTTGAATACAAATATATCTAAAAGATATGGATAACAATTAACAAGATAAATATTATTGTTAACTATTTTTTATAAAACAATTTACATGCCATACTGCACGTAAAAAAGGGCAACCATCGAAATGGTTGCCCTTTTAAAATTATGTGAAAGAAATTAAGCTACTTCAACATCAGCACCAGCTTCTTTCAACTTGGCTGCGATATCTTCTGCTTCAGCTTTGCTCACACCTTCTTTAACAGGTTTTGGAGCGCCGTCTACTAACTCTTTAGCTTCTTTCAAACCTAAACCAGTTAAGTCTTTAACGATCTTAACAACGTTTAATTTAGAAGCACCACCGCTTTTCAGGATAACGTCAAATGCTGTTTTTTCTTCTACAGCAGCTGCGCCACCACCGTCGCCGGAAACTACTACTGCAGCAGCAGCTGGTTCGATTCCGTATTCAGTTTTTAAGAAATCTGCTAATTCCTGTACTTCTTTTACAGTTAAGCCTACCAGGCTTTCTGCCAAATTTTTAATATCTGCCATTTTGTTTAATTTTTACCGTCTTCATTTCCCAGTCTGCCTTTTGGCAGGCTTTAATAAATGGATCCGACGGCGGGTTTAAAAAAATTGTACCCCCAACCCCTTATTGAGGAGTGATTTGGGCGGTGATTTATAAAAAGAACTAAATCCTTGTTTACAGGATCTGGCGAGGTTTAACACGCCACACCTATAGTCTGATTACTCAGCTGCTGGCTTTTCTTCTGCTGCAGGAGCTTCCGGAGCAGCTGGCGCTTCGGGAGCGGCTTCAGTTGCTGGAGCTTCAGCCGCTGGCGCCGCTTCAGCAGCAACCGGAGCCACATCTCCTTCTGGTTTGTTTTGTAACGCACCAATAACACGCTGAATGGGAGAAAGCAACAAGCCAATAACCTCGCCGATAAGCTCGTTCTTGGTTTTGATTTGTGTTAATGCTTTCAATTGGCTGTCGCCGGCATACAGATCACCATTGATAAAAGCCAGTTTCAATTCTGGTCTTTCAGCTTTAGCTTCGCTACGGAAAGAACTTAAAATAACAGCTGGTTCTTTTGGATTCTCAGAGAACATTAAAGCCGTTACTTTATGTAAAGAGTCGTAAACACCAGCATATTTCTCAGCATCCAGAGACTCCAGTGCTTTTTTAATCAGTGTGTTTTTAGCCACTTTCATTTCAACATTTTTGTCGAAACAAGCACGGCGTAATTTGCTTACCTGTGCTACAGTAAGCGATTCTGTATCGGTTATATAGAAATTGTCGTACTGAGAGAACTTACCTTTCAATACTTCAATTACTTCGTTTTTTTGATCTTTAGTCATTTTATTTCGATTTGACTGTGTTTAAAATTGTTGCGGTTGTATGGATACCGGCTGGTGAAGGCCTGTACTACAACTTGATTAGTGAACAAAGCCTTTAGTGTCTAAAGCAATGCCGGGGCTCATTGAGCTTGCCATGCTGATACCTTTTAAATAAGTACCTTTTGCAGTAGAAGGTTTTGCTTTAATGATAGCATTGATAAACTCCTGTCCGTTCTGAGCGATTTTTTCAGGAGAAAAACTCACACGACCAATAGAAGCATGGATGATACCAGCTTTATCAACTTTGAACGCAATTTTACCGCCTTTTACTTCATTTACTGCAGCCGCCACATCGTTGGTAACCGTACCTGTTTTCGGGTTCGGCATTAAGTTACGAGGACCTAATACTTTACCTAATTTACCAATTTTAGGCATTACAGCAGGAGTAGCGATGATTACATCAACATCCGTCCAGCCGCCTTCAATTTTTTGGATAAACTCGTCTAAACCTACGTGGTCTGCTCCTGCTTCTTTAGCAGCAGCTTCTTTATCAGGAGTGCAAAGCACCAGCACTCTTTTTGTTTTACCGGTACCGTGAGGTAAGGTAACTGTGCCGCGGATTGCCTGATCTGCTTTCTTTGGATCTACGCCCAAACGTACATGTAAATCAACAGAAGCGTCAAACTTCGCAACATTTATTTCTTTAACCAGTGAAGAAGCTTCATTAAGCGTATACGCTTTGTTAGCATCCACCTTGGAATTTACAGCTTTTCTTTTCTTTGTAATTGCCATTGTAATTCTTTTAAGCGGTTAATGGATTAATTTTCCCAGGGGGCTTTACCTTCTACAGTTAATCCCATGCTACGTGCGGTGCCAGCAACCATTTTCATAGCGCTTTCAGCAGTAAAGCAGTTCAGGTCGGGCATTTTATCTTTTGCGATAGCCTCAACCTGATCCCAGGTAACCTTACCAACTTTGGCACGGTTGCTTTCTTTAGAACCTTTTTGAATTTTAGCCGCTTCCATTAACTGCACCGCAGCAGGAGGCGTTTTAATTACGAAGTCGAAACTTTTGTCGGTATAAACTGTGATTAATACAGGAAGCACTTTTCCTGGTTTGTCCTGTGTGCGCGCATTGAACTGCTTGCAGAATTCCATGATGTTAACACCTTTGGAACCTAGCGCCGGACCGATGGGAGGTGCAGGATTGGCCTGACCACCTTTACACTGCAGCTTTACAAAGCCGGAGATTTCTTTTGCCATTTTAAATGATTTATTGGTTCAAACGCTCTGCCGGTTATTCCGGAAAGAGCTCCCAAATTCCTCGTTCTGTATTGATAGAATCTGTACAGAAAACCTAAAAAGAACTAATTGGGGCTGCAAAGGTAAGCGTTTTATTTGAAAAGCTGATTAGTTGACGGGTAATTTACCAGTATACAGCCGTCAAAACATAAAACTGGTTGATTTGAAGGGTATTATTAATACATTTATGGGATGAAATATATTTTTCTAATGTTGTTTGCTTCGGTTTCGGCTGTAGGCTGGTGCCAAACGCTCCCTTTTTTCGATTCAACGGGCATCGTTGCCGGTAGTTTTCAAGGGTTGATGAAAATAAAACAGGATTTTATTTTCACCGAAGGCCCGGTTGCCGATAAAAACGGTAAAGTATATTTTACAGATCAGCCTAATAACAAAATCTGGCGCTATGACCCTGCCACCGCGGTACTATGGGAGTTTAAGAAGGATGCCGGCAGGGCTAACGGCCTCGATATTGACGCCAGAGGGAATATTATCGCCTGCGCTGATGAAAACAATGAAATATGGTCGATAGATACCAGGGGACATATAGTAAAAGTGCTGCTGGGTAAAGTAAATGGTAAGAAATTGAACGGCCCCAATGATCTATGGATCGATCGCAAAGGAGGGATCTATTTTACGGATCCGTATTACCAGCGGGCTTACTGGACGCATACCGAACCTGAGATTAAAGAACAAAACGTATATTATTTGCCCAAAGGAGCCGCACAGCCTGTAACGGTGAGCAATGAACTGGTGCAACCCAATGGTATTACCGGTTCGGCCGACGGGAAGCATCTTTTTGTAGCCGACATCGGGGACAATAAAACCTACAGGTTTCGTATTAACCCCGACGGCACTTTATCGGGCAAACAATTATTTGTTTCCCAAGGCTCGGACGGCATCACCCTCGACAACAGGGGTAATTTGTACCTAACGGGCAATGGCGTTACAGTTTATAACAACAGCGGGAAGCAGATCGCTTATATACCCGTGCCGGAAAAATGGACCGCCAATATTTGTTTTGGGGGAAAAGACCGGGACATTCTTTTTATAACAGCAGGGCCATCGGTTTATTACCTGAAAATGAAAGCTAAGAGAAGCTACTAAATTTAAATCGGGTTAATTGATATCTCCTATAAGGAAATTATTTTCCAACCGTAACAGCCGGAAAGGTATTTTTGTGATCTGAGCAATTAGTTACCGCATTTAATCATTTGAAAAATTCAATGGCTTATCATTATCTCGCATTTGGCATTCCCATCATTTCAGAGATCGAACTTCCTGCATTATTTCCTTTAGAAGATGAAACGCTTTTAGAGCGCAATCCGGTGCACGTTAAATTAGGCATGGTGCCGTCAAGCCTATCGAATCCGGGTGGTGTTGCAGGATACTACGGCTACGGCAATGCACTTGAAATGCTTTACATATTTCCCAACAGGATAAAATTCTATATTACTAACGGCAATAATGTCATTATTGAGCCCATTAGCGAAAACAAAGGTAATTTTCTTTTATTTTACTCTGTCTGCCTGACTGCCGTGGTATACCAGCGTAATCTAATACCCTTTCATGTCTCAGGCGTTTTCCTCGAAAATGGCAAAGTTGCATTGTTTGCGGCGCCCTCCCGCACCGGAAAATCAACGCTTGCAGTAAAGCTGCTGGAAATGGGATATCAGCCTTTCACCGACGACACTGCCGTACTGTTTTTCGAAAAAGGCAAATGCTATGCCCAGGCTTCTTACCCAATGATGAGATTATGGCAAAATAGTGTACAGCAACAAAGCATTCTGCAGGAATCAGATAAACAAAAATTATACGAAGACGAGGATCAATTAGATAAATATGGATTTTCGTTCCGCCAGCAGTTTGTAGCGCGCCCGGCAGAAGTGCAGCAAATTGTTTTTTTACAGAAAGCCGGAACTGAAATACAAATAAAACCTGTTCGAAATGTTGAAGCTTTTATTGCACTATCCAATAATGTTTTTGGTAATTCCTGGATATCAGCTATGCAGAAAAGCAAGTTACAGTTCGAGCTGGTGAGCCAGATATTAAATACCGTGCCCTGCATACAGGCTACACGTCCCGAATGCAGGGATAGTTTTGACGAATTTCCACTGGCGATAAAAAATATTTTGCAAAAAAATTATAATTAATTACTATTGCTTAATATTTCTTCAACTGTTTAAACTTTATTACTATGGAAGCAAAAAAACAATGGATCGCGCCTGAAATCAACATGATTGAAATTAATTCAGGAGCAGCAACCGGAGGAGACGGCACAAGCCAGGATAGCGCGGTTTAACTTTAAGGTAGCCGCACTTTTTGTTCGATATTTTTTGAAGCAGAGGTATCTCTGCTTTTTATTTTTGTATCCTTTCTTCCTGAAGAAAACTCTATGGGCCTGATATTTGGTTACTGGCAATATCAAAAAGACCTACCCGATTTTACGCTCGATAAAATGTACGATGCCGTAAAACACTTTCCTCACATCAGGCACCAAGTCAATATCCGGCAACATATTGGGCATGGCCACATACTTACTGATAACACACCTGAAGCTATATATGAAACGATGCCTGTTTTTTTAAACCAGGAGCAAATTTTATTTACCGCGCAGGGCAGGATCGACAACAGAAAGCAACTTGCGGCCCAACTGAGCCTGGATATTAATGACGAGTATGCCGATGGAACTATTATGTTGAAAGCATATCTGCAATGGGGTAAAGCATGTGTACACCATTTGCGTGGAGACTGGAGTTTTGCTGTGTTTGAATATAAGGAAAATGAGTTATTTGTTGCCCGGGACCCAATGAGTTATACTTCCATTTATTATTTACAGGACGATACCGGGTTTTATTTCAGCTCTTCTGTTAAAAGTCTCCTTGCGTTGCCCAATTACCGAAAGCAGCTCAACGAAGAACACTTTGTGAGAAAACTAACTTTGTGGACTGACAACATTTATAGTACTCGCGGCACTTTTTATCAAAACATCAATACGCTACCAACTGCACATTCGATCACAGTCAGGAATAAAGTTGTTTCAATAAAAAAGTATTGGGAGCCCCTGAATATTCCCATAAGATATTATAAAAACAAACAAGATTACGCTGAGGAAATGTCGGGCTTGTTTCAGTTGGCCGTACAATCCAGATTACGCAGTTCAAAACCCGTTGCATCCATGCTAAGTGGCGGTTTGGACAGTAGTACCGTAAGTTATGTTGCTGCCGATATACTGAAAACGCAAAACAAATTGCTTACGACATTTAGCCATGTACCTCAATTTGATACAGCATTATTGCACGATAAACATAAAGAAAAAAAAATACTGAATGAAACGCCGTTTATAAAGGCAGTGGTTAATGCTTCCGGAAATATACACCCGCTATTACTGAATTCGGCAGATTACAGTATAATACAGGGTATTAAAGACAGTGTTAGTATTTGCGGCGAGCCGTTGCACGCCGCATGTAACTTGTTTTGGTTGAATGACATTTATAGAACTGTATCGCAAAAAGGCTTTGGCGCTTTATTATGCGGGGAAGGCGGCAACGGCAGTATATCATTTGCCGGCATTGATTATTTATTGCCGCTGAGCTTCCGTTCTTTAATCCGGCACCCATATAGCTTTGTTCGACGGCAAATTGCAAAACCGCTGGCACTGAAGTATTTTAGTAATTACCTGAATAAAAAATCGGGCGCAACCAACAGTCTTGAAAAATATGTGCTGAATGTTTTCCTGCAGCCCGATATTATTGAACATTACAAAATCATTTCAGATATACAGGCCAACAACAAAAAATTTCATCAGTATATCCCTGACGTTTGCAAACGCAAAGCACTTTTCGTGGATATGTTTCACCTAAGGGCTAATGCAAACGCAGCCTTTAAACAGAACTATGGCTTTGAGTTAAGAGACCCGACCAGCGACGTAGACCTAATGGAGTATTTTTTTAGCCTCCCCAACGAAGCATTTTTTGACGAACATTTTAATAACCGCATGTTGGTAAAACGGATGATGAAAGGCCAATTACCCGATGAAGTATTGTACGCAAAAAAGAAAGGTATGCAAAGTGCAGATATCGTGTACCGGGCAAAAGCGCAGCAAGAAGAAATAACTGCTGCTATCAGCACATTAAAAAGCAGTTCTGCTGCCGGTCATTATATGGATGTAAATTTGTTAAATGCAAAATGGCAACAATACATAAAGCAGGATTATACAAATCCCTATGAAATGCAGCGACTGCTGAAAGGACTCGAATTCGCGATTTTCCTGCAAATGAATTTCGACTAGTGATATTAATATCCTTTCAATTTTTTAAGTTAATCACAACATTTTTCCATAATAAAATCAATATTTGCACTTATGAATTATCAATTAAACGCTGCAGACGTACTGGTTACACAACTAGGCGATGAAGGTGTAGCATTTAACAGCGCTACCAATGAATATCTTTCGTTAAATGAAACTTCGTTCAAAATATTAAAAGGTATTGAGAATAGTTTATCTACAGAAGATATTTGCCAAAAACTTGAAAACGAATATAACGTTGCTGCCGATGAGTGCCGGGAGGCAGTAAACAATACCATCCGGCTTCTTCTTTCCAAGAAGCTGATCATCGAACAATGATCTCAAAACTATCAACTTTTTTTAGGCTTAGTCCACAGCGGAAAGTGCTGGTGTTGCAAGCTTTTGGTTTGTCTTTTTATACTTGTATCCTTTTTACTTTTTTCAATCGACGTGCAGGGTTTGGTAAAGAAACTGGTACGCTTCCGGTAAATTGGATGCCTGGCACCGGGATTAAGACAGCGCAAAAAACAGCCGATATTACAGCTGCCATACAAATAGTCAACAAATATGTACCCTGGAAAAATGTATGCAGGCATCAGGCTTACCAGGCGAAACTGCTTTGCAGTTATCACCGCATACCCTGCCTGGTTTATATCGGTTTTAAAAAGGATAAAGAAACAAACGAAATACAGGCTCATGCGTGGACAGTTGCCAACGGCAGGATCATTACAGGGTTTTGCGATCCTGATGAATACACCATTCAAAGCATCTACAGCAATAAATGGCATTAAAGCTCAAATATCTTAATCCCAGGGATCTCGGCAGAAACCTGAAACGCTCGTTGCTCCTGTTATGGCAAACCAGCAAATACCTCGCAGTGTTGAGTGTTATATTTCAGGTAGTTCAGGCATTGCTGCCGGTTCTTTCTTTATACCTGATAAAGTTACTGATCGAAAAAGTTACCGGCAAACAGCCTTTTTCAGAAATATTACCTATTATAATCTTATTCGTGGCTGCACAGCTATTGCTGGCTATCGCGCAACAATATGCTGCTTATCTTACCAATACATATCAACTAAAACTGACAGACCATCTCTCTAACAAAGTATTGGACAGGGCAGTTCGTGTTGATTATAGTTATTATGAGAATCCGGATTATCACGATAGCCTGCACCTGGCTCAACAGCAGTCTTTATACAAAGCAGGAATGTTACTGACCAGCTTCAATAATTTCATCACATCCGGACTTTCCCTGCTCTTTTTATTGATACTTTTTATCAGTATGCAATCTTTTTTTGCGATGCTTTTCATTGCATTTTCCCTTCCGTTAGCACTAATAAAATGGTATTTTGGCATTGCCACCATGCTGCAGGAAAGAAAACTAGCCCCGCTTGACCGGGAAGCTAATTATCTACATCATGTATTAACAAATGTAAACTTTGCAAAGGAGACAAGAGTGTTTGGCTTCGGTTCATTTTTTATCGAAAAATTCACTACCATCCGTTCGCATATCCGTATGCAAAAGCAATGGTTAAATAAGCGCCTTACCCACTATAGCCTGGTTGCAGAATCAATTGAAATTGTCGCTATGGCTATCATTTTTGCTATGCTGGCCAGGCAGTCGCTAACCGGCACTATCAGCCTTGGGCTTTTTGTAATTTATATTCAGGGGTTTCAAAGCTTGCAGAATAACTCGAAATTTTTTTTGCAGGCGGTGGTTCAAATTCTGCAACAACGTATTTTTCTACACGACCTTTTTTCATTCCTGGATATAAAAGTCGAAGAAAAAAAGCAGGATGACCAGAAGTTTCCTAAAACGATAGAAGAGCTTTCACTAAAGGATATTAATTTTAGCTATACTCCAGCGGGGAAACAGGTGTTGCACAATATTTCAATGCATGGCAGACCCGGGCAGATCATTGCAGTAGTGGGCGAAAATGGCTCGGGCAAATCTACCCTGATGAAAATATTAGCGAAATTGTATCACCCGGTTTCGGGCACTATCACCTTTAATAATATAGACTTAAAACATATTGATACTAAAGATTACAGAGCCCAATCTGTCTTTCTTTTCCAGGATTTTGAAAAATACTTCTTTACAATCGAGGAGAATATCGTTTTAGGAGAGGCGGATCCAACCAAAACAATTGAAGAAGTGCAAATTGCTGCCCGGCTTTCGGGCGCTTCTGAATTCATTACAAAACTTTCCAGGGGTTATCAAACCCGTATGGGAAGCATATTTGAAGGCAGTGAGCAGCTAAGCGGCGGAGAATGGCAAAAATTAGCGCTGGCAAGGGTATTTTACAGACATGAGGCGGCTCTGATTGTATTGGATGAGCCAACAAGTGCCTTAGACGCGCAGGCAGAGTTTGAAATATTCAATCAGATAAAAGATCTCGCGGCCAACAAGATAGTGATCCTTATTACCCACAGGCTTTATAATTTAAAGATCGCCGATTATTTATATGTAATGCATGAAGGAAAGATTGCAGAGGAAGGAAGCTTTAACGAGTTAATTTCAAAAAAGGGATTGTTTACCGAACTCTACAATATGCAGCAGCTATGATTTCAATTGAACATATAAAACAAAACTACAGCAAGGAGGTGGCACTGCTTCTGATTTGTTGCAGGGTATTCTTAAAAACAGCAAAGTCTTCAGAACTGGTGCTGTTTATTGAGCAACACCAACCTGATTTACAAGCAGTGTATGAACTGGCCAAAATACATCGTATACGACCTGTTGTATACGAGACGCTCGCCGCAGCAGATAGTTTAAGCCCCCAACTTAAGGATCAGTTGAAACAATTCCTTTTGAACCATAGCCTACGTTCATTTCAGTGTCATCAGAAAGCGGCCAGCATGGTGTCACTCATGCAACAACACAGCATAGCTATTCAATTGTATAAGGGCACCCACTTGTCGCAACTATTGTATAATCACCTTACTATTCGCGAATTTGGAGATATCGATTTCATGGTCAGGAAGGAAGACATTCCCAGACTGATCACGGTATTAAAAGAGACGGGCTACCAAATAGAGGGAGATGAGCTATTGATGAAATCGCAGGATGACTACCTCTCCCACCAAAGGGATGTGATCTGCTACGAAACCACACCGGCAGGAACTTTTCTTTACGAGTTTCATTATAAGCCTATCGGCTCTTACCTGGCAATGGATATTTCGTTTGGAGACATGTTACCTCCCAACTGGCAGATAGGGAAGGAATTCTCCGCCTGCGACTACCTCCCCTTAATTACTACTAATCACGGACTGGTCGACCTCTATCCTACCCTTCGCTGTATGATGGATATTGCTATGTTGTTGCAACAATGTAGCGAAAGCAGGCACTACAGGCTCTGTCAACAACTAGGGGGGTATTATGCGCTTAACATGTATATAGTGCAACAGCTTTTGAATGTGAAGACTTCCGATCTTCCATTTCCAACAAATAGCAGTCGTACCGTATGGCTAGGTCAAAAAATAATACGACGGATGTTAACAAGAAAAGGATCCGAACGAATACCCACAAGTGCCATTTGGGGAACTTCTTTTTTACTGCGTGCAGGTGTACACAACAAGCTAAAACTTCTAAGAGCCCTCATCAATTATATACTTACTCCCAATTACAATGATGCGCCGGAAAGCCGGTTCAAATACAAATGGTTGCATACCATTTCAAGACCCATACGGTTGTTTCAAAATGCCAAAAGGCACATCTGACACCGTAATTTTAGCCGGTAGAGATGGTTAAGAAACTTTGACTGTTCTTTTATTGTAATTCGCATACCTGCGAAGCCGGGAAGAGGTATTTAGGCTGACTTTGCCAGACGATTAAGGGGTATACGGATGCCATGGCGAATGGCACACTTTCATACGCTGCGCCACTGCTACCTTATTAATACCATCTTACCATAACCCTTATTAAAATACTTATCCGTATTATTATCTTTCGTGCTGTATTTATCCAGGCTTTTTCCATTGAGGTTGGTCAATACACGATACAGATACACTCCGTTGGCAAGTTTCTGCCCGAACTGGTCCGTTCCGTCCCACTTAAATTCAGTAATATTCCGCCCTATACGCAAAGGTCCTAATTCAGCCTTAGTTATTTCCCGAACAATTTTCCCGGTTACTGTCAGTATCTGTATACGAATATTCTGAGGGATATCTGAACCCGTTAATGTAAACACAAATGCGGTTGAGCTGGTGAAAGGATTAGGATAATTGAGCAGATTTGAGATCATGGGTTTGTTAATGACCTGGAATGAAATACGATAGTCGATAGAGCCGGTTCTATTACCGCTTTGGTCTTTTCCGCTTACTATTAATTCATATTCACCGTCCTGTAACAGGTGTGGTCGAAAGCTGACAAGCGCGGTATTTGCGTCGTTAGTTCCCTCCCCTGGTCGCTTAAAGGTAAGCGTATCGCTATTGAAACCGTAATCTCTTAATACTCCATCGGGGTGCCTCAACTGCACCTTTACAAGGTCAGTCGAGTTTAATAAAAGATACTTGGCATCATCGGTTAGCTTAATAGATATATCCGGCTTGCTGGAAACAATATCCCGATTTAAAATACGCATTCCATCAAAAGTCACATCCATATAAGGATTCAGGCTATCAGCCCGAACATAAAAATCTTTCGAGATAAAATTATTGAACCGGTACTGTTCCGGCTGGTAAGTTCTGTCATCAGGATTAAATTCTAAAAATGCCAGGTTACCTCCCGCAAGTGACCTGGTATCTACAGAAACATTTAACCGAATAGTATCACCCTGTACCAAAGGCTTTACTTTGGGCACCTGCATTATTCTTTCCACATTATTTTTATCCCTGATAGCAAGTTTCACACTTAAACTGTCAAATCTATAGGGGCTTACATTTTTAAAAGCAACTCCTATATTCATCGGCTCTCCTACATCCAGGGTGTCTTTAACATTATAATAAATGTTGGGAGCAATGACGCCTTCCGGAACAGGCGTACCATATAAACGCCAGTATTTTACCTGGTAGGGGGTTCTATTAACAGTGTCTGTGCTTTGCAGGGTAACTCTCAAACCAGGATAAGTGCCGGCATTGACAGAAGCAAGATCGACCATTTTCTGTGAAACCGGTATTCCGGTCATTAACGGGGTTTCCAGCCCGTTTTGATTCACCCCTGATATCGAAATCAACGCGTTATCAGTTGAAGGGTTTTCAAGACTATACCCATCCCATACCAATTTGTCATAGGATGCCATTCGCGTAAATATGGCCGACCGGATAATTCCTGTTTTGCCGCTTACCGGGACATTTGCCCGTGCCTCGATGAGCATTTTATTATTCTCGGCCACTATCTGTGCAAAAGGTACGGGGTTGCCCTTCTGATAAATAAATACGTACGGTACCAGAGAATTTATTTGGTCTATGCCTGAAAGCCCAATCGCCTTTAATTTGTGGTACAAAGAATTATCTTTTCCCAAAACTATTGTATCAGATTGCCATACAGCAGGTAAAACCGTTTTTCCACGTTGGTTACTGGTAAGGCCTACATAAAAACCATCAGGTATAGAGTCTAAGAAAGACATTACCGTTCTTCTGGCTGCTACAGTAGAAATATCAAACTGGAAAAAGCCCGGCATGGATACGGTATTGGCGGGGATCGGGCGATAGCTGCCGTACATACCGGTGGTACCTAAGTCTACATTATACACTGGCTTCAAAGTTCTATTGTCTACCAGATAGAAGCGAAGCGAGTTTTGTTGTGCTACGTTCCGCGGCATAATAAAGGCCCGTTGGTAAGAAACCTCATCGATTCGTAATGCATAATTATCTGCGTTGATATAAACGATTGAATCCAGCGAATTACTAACCATAATCTCAGCGCGAAGGCTGTCATATAAAAACAGTCCGGAGGGACGAACACTTATACCTTCATGCTTTACATCCTGAAACTGTTGCTGATGTGCCTGGCTAAATCCATTATTAGCCCCGCTTATATAAGTAAATGAGGCGCTGTTCCAAACCGGTTCGCCGGCTGTTGCAGAAGCTGCAGAAACCCTCCAATAGTATACTGCACCGTCTTTAAAATTAATTGCAGGCGTAAATTCAACTACACCGCCAGTAGATGTCTTTGTTTGTGAAATTTTAAATGACGAATTGAAGGATTCCGTAGTATCTACTTCTATCACGTAATTTCTTGATGCTGCCAGCGGATTGCCGGTTGACGCAGCAAACGTAATATTTGCACTATTTACGACAGAATAATTATAGGGGAACACCGGCTTTAAATCATCTTCATAAATGAATACCTCCTTGGTAATTGTATTATTGGTTTCAAACAATTCGGCAATCTTGTTATCCGGATCAATGCTTACGGTTATTTTGTTGGCACCTTTATCAAATACCGGATCAATTGCAAACTGGAAATTCAAAGAGTCTGTGTATCGTATACCTCTCACAGTGTCTCTCACTATTGCAACAGACATGTCTGGAAAAGTTCTCTTTACTTCTACGACAACATCCTGATTAATCGCCTTTCCGAGGTTAGCTATTTGTGCTTTTACGGTAAACGCATTGTCGGCTACCGAAATAATACCGGGATTGAGTGTAACCATGGCATCTTCAATTGCATAATCAGGTTTTTCAAACTGATATAACCTAATGGCCGGATCGCCGTTGATGACAAACTCTTCAGCCTGAGACCGGGCATAAATATCATTTTCTCCGCCACTGCTCTGAAATACTTTTTCAATCGTTCGTTTCATTAGCTGACCCACAGGCTTACCGTAGGCCTCGGTTGCGATCAGCTTATAAAACTGCTGATTATAGGACGACAGGTTTAATATAAAGCCTAAACTTGTACCTGCCATCATACCGATACTCCCTCTTTCCTTGGCAAATAAATACTTTTCTGAAATGGTGCTGATTTCAGATAGCCTGCCTTCGTCCAAAACGAATATATCGCCCACATTACAACCCATCATGTGAAATAACGGATATTTACCGGAGTTTGAATAGTTAGAGGGCTCTTCTATATTAAACATAAGAGTTGAAGTGCCGGAATGGCCAAAGTAAGTAAGCATATTCACACCCCCGTTCATAAGACTTCTTAACCTGTCTGATATAGTGAGCTCACCTCCGGCATTGTTACCCTTTACAAAATCTGATACCTGCGCACCCAAAAGCGTGTCTGATATCGTTGCTTTATCCCGGTTCAGATAGCCCTGCAACAAGTCAATAGTCGGCTGATCATCAACGCCAACAATATGCATCATATTTTTTTTCCATAAACTGGCTCCAACACTTTCTGCAGGCTTTAAGTGTTCTTCATATTGCTTCATCTTCTGAAGGTAAATAGCCAACTCATTGCCGTTTATCACTGAAATGCGGCCAATGGGTGTTAATGGTATAGAGCTGCTTCCTTCGGCAGCTAATAAAACATCTGACGCCGGCTCTCCGAACGAAGGAATTAAATTTAATCTTTCGGTAACTGACGACGATTCGTTGTATCGCGCAGCAGTGTACTTCACTCCTCTTCCTATTAAGAACACGCTCTTTAAAGGAGCCGGGAATGTACGCCTGGCATATCTCAAAAAGTTTCTAACTGAAAGAGGGCTGGCCTTTATGCCGTAGGCAAACTGGTCGGTAAGCTGATCAATCAGGTATACTTTAGCATTATGATTTCCTCCAGCGTCGGAACTCCTGTAAGCCCGATACTCTTCAACGGGTTGCGAGCCATCCGAACCATTTAAAATAGCCTTATGGGTGATCATCAAATAATCACCCTGATTGGCAGCAACTGAATAGTCAACAAAATTTCTCGTTTCAAAGCTGTTGATTATTTTTATATTATTCGCTGCCGTATTAGCTATAACCATGTCCGCGTTAGCCACCGTAGGTTGTACGTATACTTTTATCAGGGATGCATCAGAAGCGTCAGCTTCATACCTCCGGCTACTGCTCAGGTCATACAAAATGGGCGCTCCCGGCGTATTGAAACCTGCCATTTCCAGGTATTTACCTACAGCCCCGCCTCCTGGCAATTTAAATCGGAAATTACTTACACCGCCTAAATTAAACCTGCGGGGATATGTTATTTCGAGGGTAGCTATTTTAATTCTGTTATTGGACACGGTAGCGACATTAGTTACCGAAATATTTTCGGTAGCTCCGTTTAAGGTTGAAACAGGTAAGGCCGCAGATAACCTGGAATAGTTAAAGCCGTTTAAATTTGCTTTGAAAATCTCTGCGTTGTTGAACTTAACTTGAACGACGCGGTTGTTAGGACTATTACCTACGACGTTCATATTCACCTGAATCTGAGGCGCATTTGCGCCTGTAAAGGGAAATAAATTCGCCTGGGTGAAATTTCTTGTCTTATTTTCCGTTATTTCATTGGAAGTCCAGCCCTCACCTCCTTCAAAAGACGCGGAAATAGCAGGTGCAGAAACCGCTCCGGAATAGGGGCCCAGGTGAATGGTTTCATTAGGATACAGGCCTACGGTATGCATGAAAAAGGGTTCTGGAGCGGTTCCCGCGGGAATGACATTAGCTACAGTAACCAACCGCTTATTGGCGCCTGCGGCATTAACCGTTAAGAAATAAGCAGCCGTATCGGTAAACAAACTTTTACTGTTATTAATTTGGTCGAACGGGTTGCGATATAAGGCCTGGTCGGCCGTTCCGTCATTAGCTTCACCCCAGAATTCGATAAATCCGTTCGGGGCTAAAACCCCGGTTTGACCGGAAGTGTAAATGGGCACTTCTACCCCGTTACGCCAGAGCTGAAAAGCCGAAACGTCGGTATTGGCCTGATTGATGGCCGCCAATGCCGACTGCGGAATCCGGTACAAACCCGTTGATCCCACTTTAAATTTATAATAGGTTTTACTATAGTCGATCCACTCGTTATTGAACGTTTGCGACAACGCTACTACTGTGGACAATAAACAAAATATAGTCAGCAGTTTCTTCATCGATGCTCCTTAATTTAAAATACCGGTGATTTCTTTTCGCGGTTCAAATCCAGCCTGAGAGAAAATACATGGGTAAATAACGGGTTAGACTGGTTGGCCAGGTTGGCAAAAGCATAATCAATTACAACAGACTTCACCCTGAATCCCACACCCACACTGGGCTGATAAATCCAAACCTTTCGCTGGTTGGTTGTATCACCGTCTGCCAGCCCTTTTTGAAAATTATTAATCCCTCCCCTGACGAAAAAAATATTTTTGTACCCGTATTCTAATCCGACTTTGGGATCAATACTTACCGCATCACTGCTTACCAGCGTATTTCTTTTTCCATCAAAAGTCAGGTCAAAATCAGTTTCTGCGAGCACCGTAGAGGTTTTGCCGATGGTGAATAAACGTGAAGCCGCTAATGTTAACCTTGGTGCGGTAAGCTCTGACGATTTTACCGGGATATCATTATTAGTGAGATATAACACCTCCTTCTCTTTTTCAGTAAAATTAAAAGTCCAGGTATTGAAGGTACTGGTGATATCTTTGGCCACTATACCCCATTTCCATTTATCTTTCAACACCTGTAAACCGGCATCCAAACCAAAGCCCCAGGCCTGCGCAAACTTCCCCACATTCCTGTAAATCACCTTGGCATTGGCGCCAAAGTTTACCATGCTATTCTCCGTCTTTTTGAGGTTTTGTCCGTAAGACAACAGAAATGCATAGTCAGCAGAAGAAAAAGTCTGGATATTATTATAATTGAGCGATCCGTCGGGGTTCACTAAAAAGAGCGTATTAGGTATATCATCTACAGCAAACCTCATCGCAGAAAGACCCAATACCCTTTTTTCATTGGTGGTAGGCATCGCCACATTGGCAAAATCGTATTTACCAATTCCAGCAAAATACTCAGAATGCATTAAATTCACTTCGGTTCTCCCCTGCACATTAACCAATCCCGCCGGGTTCCAATAACCTGCCGTCCCGTCCGTTACGGATGCGGCCTGGGCTCCGCCCATCGCCAGTCCACGGGCTCCCGCTCCGATATTTAGAAACTCATTGGAATATTTTCTAAACTGCGCAACAACTGGCTGACAACAGATTTGAACTGTCAGCAATGTGCTTACAAAGGATATACATTTTCTTATAGTCACCAAAACAGTTATTAAATAATTACCGGTCAGCTCCAGGCTGCGTCTACCTAATCGGCCTGTTGCTTCATTCAACCTTCCACGATGGGAATACCTGTCAATTTTTTCGTACTTGATTAATTTAAAGGGCTCATGCGAAATTAACATTATCGTACAAATCAGCAACAGAATTCGTTAAATGCCGGATAATATTCGCCCAACAAGGTAAAAACGTACTTTTGCGCCCATGGATTTAATTAAAGAATTGAAATGGCGAGGAATGGTGCAGGATATGATCCCGGGCACCGATGAACAATTGAAAAAAGAAATTACAACCGGTTATATCGGTTTCGATCCAACGGCCACCAGCTTGCATATCGGTAGCCTGGTACCGATCCTGCTTTTGGTACACATGCAAAAAGCAGGGCACCGGCCTATTGCCCTTGTAGGTGGCGCCACCGGTATGATCGGCGACCCCAGCGGTAAAAGCGAAGAAAGAAACCTGCTCAATGAAGCACAACTGGCAGAAAATGTGGCAGGCATTAAAGCTCAGCTGGAAAAATACCTCGATTTTGATGTGTCAAAACCTAACGCCGCTTTGATGGTTAACAACTACGATTGGTTTAAAACCATTTCTTTTATAGACTTCTTACGCGATGCGGGAAAACATATTACCGTAAACTATATGATGGCGAAGGACAGCGTAAAAAAGCGTTTCGAAGGCGAAGTAGGCATCAGCTATACCGAATTTGCTTACCAGCTCATGCAGGGCTACGACTTTTACCATTTATTTAAAGAGAACAACTGCAAATTACAGATGGGCGGTAGCGACCAATGGGGCAATATTACTACCGGTACAGAGTTTGTGCGCCGTAAGGCACAGGGAGAAGCATTTGCCTTTACCTGCCCTCTGATCAAAAAAGCGGATGGCACCAAATTCGGGAAAACCGAGAGCGGGAACGTTTGGCTGGATCCCGAACGCACTACGCCGTACCAGTTTTACCAGTTTTGGCTAAACGCCAGCGACACTGACGCAGAGAACTGGATCAAAATATTCACGTTCTTAGACGAACCCACGGTAAACGAGCTCATCGAAGAACATAAAAAAGACGCTGCAAAACGCTTGCTACAAAAAGCTTTGGCCCAAGAAGTTACGACCTTCGTGCACGGAACGGCCGCTTATGAACAGGCTGTTGCCACCACTGAAAAGCTTTTTGCAGACCAGAGCAAGCCTGCTGAAGAAATGAGCATTGAAGACCTGGAAGGAATGGCAGGAATTGTAAAATCTGCGATCAGCAAAGACGCTATTAAATCGGGAATAGATATTGTAAGTCTTTTAGCTGATGCAAAAATAACTGCCAGTAAAGGCGAAGCCCGCAAACTGGTTCAGGGCGGGGGCGTGCAGCTTAATCGCAGGAAGGTAGAAGACGCCCTGTTAGTGGTGGGCAATGATCAACTCTTACACAACCAATACCTGTTGCTTCAAAAAGGAAAGAAAAATTATTATCTCGTTGAGGTAGTATAGCATAAAGCTTGGGAGGCCGTCTCAACAGCCGGTTTGATTGTCCTATCGGGGCCTAATATATATTATTAACAATCAAACTAATAATCTTGAGACGCCCCCTTTTTTTACCTTATCTTTTCAGGAAAATGAAAACAGCGCCAATAAATGTAAGCGCAATAATCAAACGGCGATAACTGGTGTCTTTTATTAACGCAACGATCCTGATCCCCAGCAGGAAACCGATGAGCAAGGCTGGCAGGAGCAAAGCATCCGTCTTCAGGCTATCTACGGTAACATTCTTCCAAACAAATACCTGGAAAGGCAGCTTGAAAAAATTAATGGCA
>JBQGCI010000414.1:0-6649 GCA_052038405.1 Acinetobacter pittii | reverse complement strand
GGGCATTGTTGAGTTTGCAAAAAACGGACTGACGCAGGAAGCCTCTATCAAATACTTAGCCGCGGCCGATGAAGAGAACAGAAAGAAAATCATTACGGCATCTTTCGCTATTAACTGTTTGTTCTCATTCATTGCAATCCTTCTCACCCTCATCTTCGCCCCTTTCCTCGGAAAGCTCTGGCATTCGGAAAAAATCGTACCTATATTAAATTTATATGTAATTGTATTTTTTGTATCCAGTATACTCAATCAGCTGAATTGTATCGAGCAGGCACGCTTACAATTCAAGGGCGTTTTTTTTGCTACAGTGGCAAGACAGTTCTTTTTCTTTATTTTTATTGTATTCTGCTTTCTGACCAATTTCAAAATAACTTTAATATCACTCACTGTTGGGCTTATAGTAGTAACCATGATCGCTACGGCTGTAGCGTTTTTATTTACCCGGAAAGCGATTCAATATTCAAAAAAACTGGACTTCGCCTGGGTTAAAAAGATAGTCAATTTTGGCAAATATTCTTTCGGAGTATCGTTAAGTTCCATTTTATCAGGCTCGATAGACCAAATGATGCTGGGATCCATGTTATCTACTTCTGCGAGCGGTTCTTTTAATGTGGCGGTTCGCATCACGAATTTGACTGATATCCCTGTTAACTCCATGGCGAATGTTGTCTTTCCCCAAAGTTCACTAAGGGTTGAAAAAGAAGGACCCGGAGCCCTCAAGTACCTATATGAAAAGTCGATAGGCGTTATACTGAGCATACTGGTTCCAGCAATGGTTTTCGTATACATACTATCTGATTATATTATTATTTTCATTGCCGGTGAAAATTATCAGGATGCAATCCCACTGTTGCATGTTACATTACTGCTTTGCATTTTTAGCCCTTACAGCAGGCAGGCCGGTACCATACTGGCCGCCGCAAGCAAAACGAAGATCAACTTTTATATAATTATCATGAATACAGTTTTGCTGATTACGTTGAACTACTTTCTCATTCAGGAGTTTGGCGTAATGGGTGCGGCCTATGCTTCCTTTATCTGTACCGCTATCATGTTTGTAATTACACAAATCATTCTTAAAAGACTTTTTGGAATAAATGCCCTGGCTCCCTGGAAATATGCATTACACTTTTATCCTGAATTTTATCACAAATACCTGAAAAAAGAAAGTAGATCTTAAATTTTTACCTAAATCATTTTTTCATGAACGATACAATACATATTGTTGCTGCAACCGACAACCATTATGCTATACTGCTAGCTGCATTGGTAAAATCAGTAGAAGTTAACCATCATACACCAGAGCCGGTTGTTTTTACGGTAATTGATGATGGCATCAGCGCCGGAAACCGCAAAAAAATAGCAGCGTCTGTACAGGGTGGCCGGGTTAGCATTAATTGGGTTAACTCAAAAAACCTGATCCCGGAGAATATACAGCTGCCATTAGACAACTCGGCATTTCCGCTTACAACTTATTTAAGAATATTTGGGCCTTACGCTCCTGCGGATGCGTCCAAGGTTATTTATCTTGATGTAGATACTATTGTACTCGACGACATTTCAAAACTCTGGCATACGGATCTTAACAATAACTTATTTGCAGCGGTACAGGATGTTCAGGAAACGGTAAGTTGCTCATGGGCGGGGATACCCAATTACAAGGAACTCGGCATTCCGCCTGAAACGAAATACTTTAATGCAGGCGTTCTGCTGATCAATGCCAAACGCTGGCGCGATGAACAAATTGCCGGTAAAGTGATACAGTTCCTGCACGAAAACAGGAAACATATCAACTACGCAGACCAGTATGGCTTAAATGGAGTGCTTTATAACCAATGGCTTCAGCTCGATCCCCAGTGGAACTGGTTTGCTTTTAAAGAACATCAACGGCCTGCCCTCATACACTTCCTCGACATCAAGCCCATTTTTAAAAACTATAAGTCGGAACCTTTATTTCAGAAATACTTCTTTGAGTACCTGAATCAAACACCTTTTAAAGGAACGAAATTAATTGCAGGTAACAGGAGAATCCTTAAAAAAATTCGCACCCGGATTAAAAAAGCGTTTATGTCATTAGTCAAAAAATGACCTGACATGCCATTATAATTCGCCTTTTTTTAATTGATCTACTGCATACGCAGCAGCGCGTGCCGTTAATGCCATATACGTAAGAGAAGGATTTTGACAGGCAGACGATGTCATGCAGCTACCATCGGTTACGAAAACATTTTTTACAGTATGTATTTGATTGTTGGCATTCAAAATTGAAGTTTTGGGATCTCTTCCCATGCGGGCAGTTCCCATTTCGTGCACCGTGAGCCCACCTGATTTGTTGTAAATAAAAGTATCTACATTTTTGAAGCCCGCCTCTGTTAACATTTCACCACAGGTATCCCGGATATCTTCCATCATTTTCTTCTCGTTTTCACCGAACGAGAAATCGATATGTACCAGCGGCTGCCCCCACTTATCTTTTTTCGTTTTGCTTAAATAAACTTTATTATCGTGATAGGGCAAACATTCGCCCCATCCTGCCATCCACACCGACCATTTACCGGGCGTTGTGAGCCTCGCTTTGAAATCAGCTCCGGTTTCATCGGTTTCATACATCCGGTCGGGCCACTCCGCCCGTTCTCCGTCGCCCTGGATATTATAGCCGCGTACAAAATCAAGCTTTTCATCTCTGTTATTGATATTCCTGTACCTGGGGATCAGAAATCCGCAAGGGCGCCTGCCCTTGTAATAACTATCCTGAAATCCCTCATGCTGCCCGGATGCACCTGCCGCCGAATGGTGATCCATCAGGTTATGTCCCAGCACGCCACTGTCATTCCCTAGGCCATCGGGAAACCTTGCTGATTTTGAATTAAGAAGTATAGATGTAGAGCCGATCGTTGACGCGTTTACAAATATTATCCTGGCTGCAAATTCATAATCTTTCATTGTCAGCATATCAATCACCCTTACCCCTTTTGCACGCCGGGTAGTATCATCATAAATTATTTCTGAAACAACCGAAAACGGACGCAAGGTTAAATTACCTGTAGCTAAAGCTGCGGGGATCGTTGAGCTGTTGCTGCTAAAATAAGCGCCAAACGGGCAGCCCCTGGAACACAGGTTCCTGTTGAGGCAGGTACCTCTACTGCCCATAGAACTGGTTAAATTAGCCACTCTTGCTACTGTAAGCTGCCGTTCTTCATTTTTATTTCTGATAGAATCCTTCAAATGCTTTTCAATGCAGTTGAGTTGCATGGGACTGAGATACTCTCCGTCGGGCAGCTGCGGCAGGCCATCGTTTTGACCGCTTACTCCTACAAACTGTTCAACATAACTGTACCAGGGAGCAATATCTTTATAACGGATAGGCCAGTCTACACCAAAGCCGTCGCGCAAATTGGCTTCAAAATCCAGATCACTCCACCTGTAACATTGTCGGCCCCACACGAGCGAACGCCCTCCTACCTGATAGCCGCGTATCCAGGCAAACGGGCTATCCTGTATGTAAGGATGATCGTTGTCATTTACAAAAAAATGCTTAGAGCCGGGATCGCAGGCCTGGCTTTGCACAGGTTGGTCCTGTAAATCTTTCTGGGTGGTCAGAAGCCGGTCTGCAAACTCCCACGGCTTCAGCAATGCCGTAGGATAATCTCCATGCTTTACATCACGCCCCCTTTCCAGAAGCAGCGTTTTCAGCCCCTTTTCACACAGCTCTTTGGCAGCCCACCCCCCGCTGATACCCGAGCCTATCACAATTGCGTCGTAAACCATTTTAAAATACTTTATTTTGTTGCCCAGCTTTTCTGTCCTGGGGTCAGTTTTGTGCAAGATATATAGGTGCCCGGAATATAATCAAAGGCCAGCCCCTGAGTAGCACCCTGCTCAGACGTACAGTAGCCTACTACAACCAGCTCACGTAAAATTTCGGTAAAGCTTCTGCCCGTCAGTTTGCGCTTCACCTTTCTGAGAAAATTATTCATTGGGAAATGCTCCTGCATGTTACTTAACGCGGCGGATCTTTCTTTATTCGTACAATTTTCAAAATCTTTATGATACACATTCAGGCAATAAGCCTCAAGTTTTTTTAACCCGTTAATGAAAGTATTTCTCTCTGATTTTTCTAATATTTCTTTCACTGCATGCACCACGAACGCGGCAACGCCGGCCTCTTTAGCACCTGGCGTATCGGTCGCAGGTATTATTGTTTCGGATACCTCTGCGATAAGAGAGAGCTTTCCTTTTAAATATGTATAATCGGGAGACTGATATCTGCTGTACAGTTCAAATCCAAAAACTGAAGCTACTCCGGCAGCTCCGAAAATTTTTATAATCTGACGCCTCTTCATCCGTATATGTGTCTATATTGTTTTGGTTTAGATTTTATCGAGAGCAGTGCTGTAATACGCTTTCTGCGTATTAGTTTTGTTGCTATTGGGTTGCCAGACCTTATTATCCCCCCGAAATCTGGAATACTGAAAGTAACCGGCAAAGAAACTAATAATAAAGTTAGTATTTTCGTTCAAAATAAATACAAAACATCTTCGTACAAGTTTTGTAATCGTTAAATTGCATAAAAATAAACCTTTCTACGCAATGTATATCTTTTCATCTCCGAGCTGGATACTTAAATACAGGCACGAGTACGATGGTGTTGAGCGTGTTCCGCAAGAGGTGTTTGACAATATCAATAAAAAACTGGATGCGAAAACTTCGACAAGCCCGAAGGTAACTGTTGCCATCGCTGCCTGGAACGAAGAAGTTAATATTCTCAACTGCATTTCAAGCATAGCGGACACCAGCAGCAGTGTGCCTTTCGAAATTGTTGTAGTAAATAATAATTCAACCGACAAAACGCAAACTACGCTGGACAAGCTTCATGTGCGCTCATTTTTTCAACCTGTACAGGGTTGCGGCCCTGCCAGGCAAATGGGACAGGAAAATGCAAGGGGCGAATATATACTTTTAGCAGATGCTGACTGCATATACCCTAATGGATGGATGGATAAAATGCTTGAGCAGCTCACGCAACCCGGTGTGGTGTGCGTATACGGCCGCTACTCTTTTATCCCTGATAATGGCTATCCCAGATGGAAGCTGTTTTTGCTGGAAAGACTAAAAGATGTGATTGCCGAACTACGTCACTATAAACGGCCGTATTTAAATGCTTTTGGTATCAGTATGGGCTATGTAAAAAAATACGGGCTGGAAGTTGGCTTTGTTAACTATCAGATACGTGGCGAAGACGGGCGCCTTTGTTTCGACCTGATGAAGTACGGCAAGATCAGGCAAGTTAAGTCAGACCAGGCGCGGCCCTGGACTCCGCCCAGGACCTTACAGCTCGAAGGCAGTTTCATTAAAGTATTAAGCAAACGAATTGTGAAGGAAACAAGAAGATTCGGTTCTATGTTTGTTCCGCACCCACCGCACGACACCAAAACATCAAAAAATGAATAATACCATATATGGGTACGTATTTTGCAGATATAACACTCCTGGTTACACATTATAACCGCAGCGCTTCTTTAGAAAATCTTTTAGAATCCTTTGTTGCCCGAAATTTAAGTTTCGCGGATATTGTGGTATCTGACGACGGTAGCCAACCTTCTCATTTTACCCGGTTACAGGAACTGCAGAAAAAGTATAATTTCAATCTTGTGCCTGCTGTTACAAATGGAGGATTGGGAAAAAATCTTAATAAGGGACAGGACGCAGCAACTACACCCTACACCTTATATGTACAGGAAGATTTCGAAGCCACCGATAAACTACACGATGCATTAGTTGCAGCACATACTTTTATGGAGGATGACAAGGACCTGGATTACGTTCGGTTTTATGCCTATATACCCTACCCCTATCTGAAAGAATTTAAAAGTGGATTCTCTAAAATAGAAATTCGCAACCTTGGCCGGAATTACCGGAAGATATATGCCTATTCAGATCATCCGCATTTAAGACGCAGCAGTTTCTTTGAAAAGTTCGGCAGATACCCTGAAGGCCTCAAAGGAGACCTGACCGAGTACAAAATGTGCATTTCATTTCTTCAGAATAAAGGAAATGGTCTATTTTATAATCAGTTTTCAGAACTTTTTGTGCAAAAGAATTCTGCCGCGGAACCCAGCACGATGACCCGATCCAGTATACGGCAAAGCGATAATTTCATCATTTCTATAGTGAGGGATATTTACCGGCAGTTTAAATACAACTACGATATTCTATTCATGAAAAGCCTGAAACGTCACTAATACTGTACGGCAGTCCTACCCGGTGGCGTGATCCTTTCCCTCTAACAATTCATCGAGCTTATCGAGAACATATGCATCGACAGATGCATCAAATTTCCTGGCAAAAAAGTTTCCGGATGCGAATACTGCCGGGAGATCTTTTATGGTGAGCGACTTAGGTCTAGGATTTTTTTCAGACCAATCAATATACCTGTAATTATTATTAACGACCTTTGACTTAAACACCGAATTCATCAGTATGGTTGCAAAAAGATACTCATCCGAACCCCATGTAAGTTTTGCGAATCTCCTTAATTTACGATTATTCCGGATCGTGTGCGCAAGGAAATAAGCTGCTTCCGCAGGCAACGTCCACCAGGTGGAGCAACTTCCGCCATATAGCTTCCAATTCATGGGGAACTTTCTCG
>JBQGCI010000413.1:0-3237 GCA_052038405.1 Acinetobacter pittii | reverse complement strand
AAAAGAGCAATTGCGTTTTATACTAAAAACGGTTTTGAAGCATTTGACAGTCATATATTTAAGCTGGGCGATGATGAGCAAACCGATATTATGATGAAAAAAGCTATTTCGAACCATTAGTTGAGAACCAACTAAAACAATATATATGTACATTCCTCAAAACTATACTTTTGATAACCAGGACGACATGGTGGCTTTTATGAAACGCTATAGTTTTGCCACTATTGTTACCAGTATCGATAACAAGCCTGTTGCAACCCAGCTTCCATTCGTTGTAGATATTACCAACGGGCGGATTTCGCTGAGTTCGCATTTTGCATTAGCCAATATGCAGGCGGATTACATCGGGCGTCAAACGTCATTGGTTATTTTTTCGGAACCTCATGCGTATATTTCTCCTGTGCACTATGACAAAAAGGAAAGTGTGCCCACCTGGAATTATATGGCTGTGCATGCTTACGGAACTGCCAGGATCGTGGTCGAAGAAGAAGAAAAGCAACACATGCTGGAGCAGATGATCGGCTTTTATGAGCCAGGGTACCGGGGGCAATGGAATAATTTGTCACATCAGTTTAAACATAGCATGATGAAGGGCATTGTTGCTTTTGAAATAGACGTACAGGAGTTACAAGGGCAGAAAAAACTAAGCCAGAATAAAAATGGTGAGGAAAGACAGCGAATAGTTAATCAACTGCAGAAAAGTGATCAGAGTGTAGAAAGAGATATCGCAGCCTACATCAGCGCACTGGGCTGAGTGATGCGCTATTGCAGCGCCACAAAAAACACCTTCGAACCCGTGCCACGGGCGGCTACAGGCTGTTAAATGACAGCGTGCCAGCACCTTTGTCAATGATACCGTCAGCTTCAAGAATTAACCATGGCTCGCATGAAACAAAGGCCAATCCTTATTTTCAAGATCCTGTTTTTGTTTGGCACAGTAAAAGCCGTGTAGGTCCAAGGCAAACAAAAAGGCTGTCCTATCAGACAGCCTGTATTAACATGATAAAATATTTATCGGGCCTGTTGTACCCTAACCACTTTAGAGTGAGATGTCGTGCCATCCTGGTCCACCTGCGCTAATCGAATGAAGTAAGATTCGTTATTGCCAATAGCATCCCCGGACTTGCTACAGCCCCCAACAAACATTGTTGCCATACATGCAGCAGCCAGGCCTGCCAACCAGTTCTTTTTACGACGTATACCTGAAACAGGGATCAACGCCAGTGCTACCAGGGAGAAAGCGGTCAATGGCAACACAGCATCTGAAGTCCATTCGTAGGTTAATGTCACATCGCTATTGCCATGGGTAGCTTTGGAACCAATGGTAGCAATTTTTGTAAATTGTTGGCCGTCAGTAGACGTCTCGATCTCGAAATGGTGGTTAGCAGTTTCCTTTTCGGTGGTCCAGCTTACAGTTAGTTGGTTGTTTTTATAGAAGGCCTTCACTGATCCGAAAGTAACGGGTAATACCTGGCTGTCTTTTACCCAGGTAAATGCATCCAACGCCAGGTATCTGTAGTTCCCACCAAGGGTAAGGGTAATCTCATCCAGCAGCATATCGCTGTAGTTCTGGCCGTTCAGGTTGGTTAGATCGATTAAAGTGAATCCGTTGGTCGATCCGGGTCCCGTTGCAAATCCGGTAGTTTTGGTTTCGGTAAATCTGTCTATATTGCCACGCCTTCCCGTTACTGTAAGCGTTCCTGTGCTATTTTGGTTAACCAGTCTGTCTGCAAGGTATACCCAGAACCTGTTTACCTTGAATAAATTGGAAGTAGTTCTTATTGTTAATGCAGCATTAGCAAAGGCAGATGTAGCGGTGCCGGTATTATCGATAAACCTGTTATCTGTTCCGCTACCGGTCCATCCGCCTCCATTAAGTGCAAAAACGTCAAAAGTTGATACGCTGGAGGTGATGTTGAATACTACACCATTGTCCGTAAAACTGGTGCTTCCGACTGATTCATTCTCGAAAAGTGCGGTACTGGTTTGAGCAAACGTCAGCATAGCAACGAAAACGCTGCCAAGAGCTAGAAGGAAAAACTTTTTCATGATGATGATTTAGAGTATGATTGGCTGCAGTAAAAAAGGAAAAGCCCGATTCTTATTTTGTAAACAGCCGCACGAAGTTACAGTTAAAAATAATAATTCACTAATTAGTGAATTATTATTTTTGTTATGAAATACATTCAACGTGATACTTCTATGATTGCGTGTTATATGGGGAGCTGCACATTTATTACATCACTTTTAACTGATTTAATAAATATCAGCATACTTGCGTTACCAGGACAGGGAACGTAACGAACATTGAAATCGTCAGACAATCCCAACCCTTATATTTTTTATGATAGGTGCTAATGACGGAGCAGCGAATCAGATAATGTAAGAGCATTAAAAGCAGCATATCCTTTTTCATCGTTGTCGAAATATACGTATACGTCTTTGCCTTCTTCAGTCCAGTTTTTGCATCGTTTGGCCCAGGTATCCAGCTGCTCTTCAGAGTAACTCCCCTGGTATTTACGGGCACCCGGACCATGCAGGCGCACATATACAAAGTCGGCTGTGACCATTAATGGTGACTGATGCCCGGCCAGCTCATAGATGCAGAACGCGCAATTGTTTTCGATCATCTCTTTATAAACATCATCATGATACCAGCTGTGCTCCCTGAATTCAAACACATAACGATGCTTCTTCGGTAAAGCAGCCAGAAAAGACCTGAATCGTTCTATATTGAGTCGCCACCCCGGTGGCAATTGAAATAGCAGCGGACCTTCTTTTTTCTTCAAATGTGCTGCTCTCGATGATAAAAGATCGATGCTATGCTGTTCAATTTTAAGCTTTTTCAAATGGGTAATGTACCGGTTTGCTTTTACGGCATATACAAAGGATGCCGGAGACTTTAAATGCCAACTTTTGAATGTTGTATCGGCAGGCAGGTGATAAAAAGAGTTATTGATCTCAACTGTATTAAAACGCCCGGCATAATAGTCAAACTCCTCTTGGTCCTTTAAACCTTCCGGATAAAAAGTGCCTTTCCAGTGTTTATATTTCCAGCCTGAAGTGCCGATATAATATTTTCCTTTATGCATGTTGGTTATCGTGTATATCAATGATTTAAAAGTGTGATGCAATAGTTGACATGTTGACCCGTTCCCCCCGGGGCAATAAATGGAAATGTCTAAAATGATGCCACCTGAACCGCAGCGGCTCAGCCATAACAGAAGGGGAATTACT
>JBQGCI010000412.1:0-1878 GCA_052038405.1 Acinetobacter pittii | reverse complement strand
GCCTGCTGTATTATTAGGTTACCCGGTGGCTGCAGTAGCTTTCTTTTGTACCGATCAGGCAATGGTGCAAAGCGTGTTGGGTGCGAAAAACCTGCGACAGGGCCAATTGGGTGTTAACCTGATAGGCTGGTTGAAAGTATTGGCTTTGCCTTTATTTATACTGCCAGGCATATTGTGTTTTGTGTTGTTTCCATCGGCTCAACCCGATGAAGCCTATATGACCATGGTTACCCAGTTACTACCCACCGGTGTTATTGGTTTGGTGATATGTGTGCTGATAGCAGTATTGGTAGCTACTATTGGTTCTTCTTTAAACGCATTAAGCACGGTTTTTACCAACGATATTTATGTAAAGAAGATGAATCCCGAAGCATCTGTAAAAAAACAAATACAGGTGGGAAGAATCGTAGTGGTAGCAGGCTGTATTATTGCCGTGTTAATGGCCATCGCACTGGATAACGTAAAAGGACAAAGCCTTTTCTATATTTTCCAGTCGATACTGGGATTCCTGGCGCCTTCTTTATCAGTGGTGTTTTTATTAGCTGTTTTCTGGAAAAGATTAACACGTACGGCAGTAAATTTCACCTTAAGCTGGGGATCGGTTTTTAGTCTTACGGTTGGATTGATCTATTTATGGATATTGCCGAAAGATGGTAATCCCTATTTTACCTGGCCGCATCCGTTTATGATTTCGTTTTACATTTTTGCCATTCTGTTTGTGTTGGCCGTCATCATATCATTACTGGGTAAAGCGCCTGAACCTGAAATAATAGATGCAGAAGCGATTCCGCCTACCAGCAATAAAGTGAAGTGGCTGTTTGGTTTATTAGGGGCAGTTATAATTATTATTTACATTTTATTCTAAAAACATAACGGTTACTTTTTATGAATACAGGTTTACAGAATTTAAAATTTAAAATTCAAAATTTAAAATGGGCAATTTCGGCTGTAGCCTTCCTGTCTTTCTGTCAAACAACGCTGGCTCAGAAAGCCGAATGGGTATGGTATCCGGGCGATTATGAAATCTGGTTGTCCAACCAGATGCAGAACCGTCGTACGGAAAGAGGCGTATTTTTTCCTGTATTCTGGAAGATCGATAATCATTACCCGTTAATTGATTTTCATAAAGTATTCGAATTAGGCGAACCGGAAGAAGTGGAGATCTACGTACAGGGGCAATATAATGTCAAATTAGACGGAAAGGCATTTGAGGGGTACCCTAAAAAGATAACCGTTCCCGCGGGCAAACATAAGATCAATATTAAGGTCTTTAACCAGGCGCAGGTTCCGGCCATATTTGTAAGAGGCAAAAAGATTGTCAGCGATAATACCTGGCTGGTGACTTTTGAAGATAAGGAGTGGATTGATGAAACCGGCAAGACTTCAGATGTTTCAACCACTAAATGGATGAATGCAGGTGTATGGAATTTTTACGATCCGCAGCAGTTGCCCTCTGCGTTTAAACTTCCCGTAAAACCCGCAGCATCTGTATCCACTACTAAGGCAGCGGGAGGTACATTGATCGACTTTGGCAAAGAAACCTTCGGATATATTAAGCTTCACAATTTAAAGGGAAAAGGGAAGCTGGCCATTTATTATGGTGAGAGTAAGGAAGAAGCCCTTGATACGGCTCATACCGAGACGTATGATAAATTAAATATTGATCAAACCAGCGGAGATTATACAGTTGATCTGTCCAAGGCATTCCGTTTTGTAAATATTATTGCGGATGCAGGTGTTAGCTTTGATAAAGCTTCTATGTTATATGAGTATGCTGACCTGCAGGATAAAGGAGGTTTCAAATGTAACGATGAGGAGATCAATAAGATTTATGATGTAGCCAAATACACGTTTCATTTAAGTACCAAGGAGTTTTTT
>JBQGCI010000411.1:0-8933 GCA_052038405.1 Acinetobacter pittii | reverse complement strand
CGTTAAGGGCCTCTTCAATTAACAGCCCGATCTCAGTGTAGAAGGCGTCGTAGCGGATATGTAACGCTTCGATAGCCGGTAAGGGAAGCCCGTTCCATACATGCAACCCCCAGGCATCTTCCGGCTTCGCATAAACCGATTGTTCTTTTACCCGGTTCAGGTCGAGCTGGAAACGCGATGTATGAACTACCACGGTGGTTACCGGAAGATCAGCAATCATGTACCCGGTATAGGGATCTTCTTCACGCGCTCGCGCCTGTTCATCTAACAAAAGATAACCATGCAACGACTCATCTATGCGATGACCATCGTGTAAAGCAAATGCCAGAACAGGAGTGTTCCTGTTCACGATAGTAAATTCCTTCATAACTAACTTAAAAACAAAAAGTAAGCCACAAGGCGGCCTGACACAGATGTTCTGGCACTACTTAACGCCCAAAAGACCTTCAAAACCGACGAAACCGGCGGGAAAATAAAAAACTTCCTATCTTTATAGTTCACGAAACAACCTGTAGCGAAACCTGCTTCAACCCATGACCAAAAATTTTTTACTACTGCTAACCATTTCCGTTGCCTGTTGCGGTATCGGCCGGGCCCAGGTTTTCGAACCTGATTATTCTAAACTAAGATTGTCTGTTTCGGGAGGATATGCTTACAGGCTTGGGAAAAAACCCGCTAACGATCCATATTTCCAGGACATCCGCCGCGGACCGGTTTTCAATGCGGGGCTGATCTATTTTTTAAACCGCCACCATGGTTTAGGTATCGACTACTCCCTGTTTAGTACTGCAGGATCACTGGCATCTCCTAGCATACTGAGTAACATCAAAACAACCTACATGGGCGCCTCGTATCGTTTCAGACAACCCCTCCTCAACGAAAAAGCCGCATGGCTTTCGGGTATTGGTGTGGGCTATTTCGGATACAGGGACCAGGGTTGGATCAATAGTGTTGCCGGCACTATCAAAGGCGGTTCTGTAGGCACTTTGCTAAATACCGGGTTTGATGTTACCATCCGGAAAGGCCTGGCAGCCGGCGTTGATATTAATTTATATGGGGGCGCTCTTTCCAGCGTCACCCGAAACGGGACTACGACGCAACTTGAAGGCAACAACAGGGAAAGCCTCACCAGGGTTGAAGGTGTTGCAGGCCTGCGCTATAATTTTTAATATAGGGCGAATTGGTTTTTCTGAAACCATTGGCAAGCCTGCTGCAAACCACATTCCCGGCATTTGGGATTTCTGGCAATGCAGGTATACCGGCCATGCAGGATGAGCCAGTGATGGGCCTTATGAATAAGTGAAGCATCGATGTTTTTCACCAGCTCTTTTTCCACTGCCAGGGGTGTAGAAGCGTTTTGCGATACAAGACCTATTCTTTTACTCACCCGGAATACATGGGTATCCACAGCCATATTCGGCTGTTTTTCTACTACCGAGGTAATCACATTAGCGGTTTTACGTCCTACTCCGGGCAATGTAACGAGTTCATCAACGGTCATCGGTATCTCGCCGTTAAAATCACTTGCTACCTTTTGTGCCATCCCCACCAGATGCTTACTCTTGTTATTAGGATAAGAAATACTCCTGATCAATGGAAATACATCTTCGGCCGTTGCCTTGCTCAAACTCGCGATGTCGGGATATTTTTCAAATATAAAGGGAGTTGTAAGATTGACTCTCTTATCGGTGCATTGAGCCGACAAAATTACGGCCACCAATAGCTGGTAAGGATTATCATATACCAGTTCTGTTTCGGGCTCTGGCATGTGAACTGAAAAATAATCCACCACAAACGTATAACGTTCTTTTTTTGTCATAGAGATTCGATTGAAAAAAAGCAAAGCTATACTTAAGCAACCAATGAAAGATCTTCAACATCTTTCTCTCTGCAAAAGAATGCTATTAAAAACAGTTTATGCTTCAATCTTTTTACTTATATTGTATTATTGCGATGTTCGCTTTAGTATCCTGCGCGGGTTCAAAGAGCCTTAGCTTCACTTCAGACCATATCCAACCTGGCATGACCAAAGCTCAGGTGATATCTAAATTTGGGAAACCAGATCGCGAGAGCTTTTATAAAGCAGAAGATGTTTTATACGAAACCCTATACTATGTACGCTTTGAAAGGACGGGCGCTACCTCTTATTATGACTACATCCTGGAGTTCAAAAACGGAGCACTTGTTTCCATGCGAAACGAACCGCAGATAGATAAATCCGCAAAAAACATAATCCTGAAAAAAGAATAATTTAACGAGCTGCTGCCTTAAACAACCAGGAATCTTCCAGCGCCTTAGCAGTCACAGTGGCTCCGGTAAAAGCGGCGGCAGTAATATCGGGTTGTGCTAATGTCACTTTAATTTTCTTCGACTGCAGAACTACTTTTCCCTGCATCAGCAGAAATATCTCAGCAGTTGCAATATCTATCGCAATAGTTTCGCCTTTTTTCAGCTGGTATGAGCTTAACGTAAAATCTTTAACGGGAGCTTTGTACGATTGTACCGATTTACCTTTGGCCGGCTTCAATATTTTTGGATGTGTGGCTTCACAACGGGTATGTTTCAATAGTTCCACCGTGTCTATATGTTTTGTAGTCAATCCGCCACGCAATACATTATCGCTGCTTGCCATAATTTCTACGTTCTGGCCTTCAAGGTAAGCATGTGGTACACCGGCGTCTTGAAAAATAGCCTGACCGGTCGTTAAACGTACCAGGTTGAAAAAGTACACCGAAAAAATGCCGCGGTCAATAACACCCGGCCTTCCGAAGGTCAATGCCGCCCGCGCCGCCCAGAAATCTTCACTGCTTTTTTCGAGCTGGCCATTTTGATATAATGGAATAATGCGCGTCAGCAGTGGTTGCAACAAAGCATTCACTTCCTCCTGCGGCATTTCCATCGACATTTTGTACAGGCCGGCATAGCCTTTCTTTTTAAATACGGCTTTGAACTGCTTTAGTTCTTTTACCTTATCAAATACAGATAACAGCTCATCTTCCGGCTTAAACCCATGCAAAAGATAAAACTCACTCATCGCTACCATCAGTTCCGGCTTATGATTCGCATCCTTGTAATTTCTGTCAGGCGCAGATAAAGGCACCCCGGCCTGGTTCTCTTTTTCAAAATCAATAGCAGCCTGTTCTTTAGAGGGATGTACCTGTATGGACAACATATCTTTTACATCCAGTACTTTCAAAAGATAGGGCATATTTCCAAAACGCTTCAGCACTGTTGAACCCAGTGCAGCAGCCAGGTCTTTTTCAATATAATCCCTCAATAACACCTGCGTTCCATTTGCAAGGGTTAATTTACAATCTGCCTGGGGGTGCACACCCAGCCAATACTCGGCAAACGGTTCGAGGTTGGGATTTTCGATTTGCAGTAAGGATGGAATGTAAGAAGTGCCACCCCAATCGTAATGTTTAATACTTCCGGTTAAAGACGCTAATTGTTGCATAGAAATATTGTAGTAAATTCAGGTAAAGATAAGCATGGCTATTCATAACGACATCGGCAAAAATGGAGAGTCCCTTGCTGCTGCTTATCTGCAAAGCAAAGGTTACTCCATTATCTGTAAAAACTGGCGGCATACTCATTATGAAATTGATATTATTGCCAACAAAGGTAAAAAGCTGCATTTTATAGAGGTGAAAACACGCAGCTCTGAATTATATGGTCACCCCGAAGATAGCGTAACCAAAAGGAAATTCACATTTCTTAAAAATGCCGCTGACGAATATCTTCATTTAAACCCGGGACACCAATGGATTCAATATGATATTCTGTCTATCACATTTCAACAAGACGGTACTCCGGCGTATTTCCTGCTGGAAGACGTATTTCTTTAATTGCATAAGCGGCTGAGAAAAGAACCTATTGTGTTGTGTTTGAATGAAATTTTATGTAGGTTTGTTTCCTTTGAAACTCACTCAAAATAATAAACAAAAAAACATGAAATTTTTAAGCATTGCCTGCATTGCCGCCACCATGGCCCTGATCAGCTGTAAGGATGGTGGTAAAGAAGTAGCATCCGCGCCTTTCTGCTCCGACACCACCTGCCTTACTGAACCTATTAAATTTGAATCTGAAGCTCCCGGCAAACCTTTTGTCCGTATCAATTTTAAAGATTGCCAGATTGATTCCATCCATTGGGAGAAAGGCGGCATGGGCCTCATCAAAGATATTATTTTCAGCGAGTTCATCCCTAACACGGTGAAACCTTCAAAACAGTTTATCAGCTGCGATATTGTTGAAGGAAAATATGCCTGGCTTAAATTTAATGATTGCGCTACGGGACGTGGATTTCTGATTAAACTGCCTTTTGAAAAAGCCGGGGGAAGCACCGACAAATATACCAGTGCGATCAACAATTTTGATCCGAAATTTAAAATAGACGATGGCCTGGTAGCTTACTATGACAATACATTTATTTACGTTGTAGACATCACTACGGGGCAAACCGCCAAACAATTGTTAACAGACCAGGGTGTAACCGACATTGACTACAACAACATACATGGCCTGATTGACTCCGTGAATATCACCAAATCGAATATTTATGCGAAACTCAACGTTGATAAGAAAGAAGTAATCCATAATAATCCGCTTACTTTTAAGTAAACCATGTGGGAATCTTATAAAAGAGGATTTAAAGTTTACCTGCAATTAGAAAAATCGCTTTCGGATAATTCTACAGATGCATATTTGCGGGACCTGGATAAACTGATACAGTTTCTTGAAATAAAAAATATACAAAAGAATCCTGCAGCGATAACGCTGCAGGATTTGCAGTTTTTTATACAATGGATTGGCGAACTGGAAATGACAGCCACATCCCAGGCACGTATTATTTCCGGTATCCGGGCTTTTTATAAGTACTGTATTTTGGAAGATATCGTAGCCGAAGATCCAACGCTGTTGCTCGAAGCACCTAAAACCCGCCGGGCTTTACCCGATGTATTAAGCTTTTCCGAGATCGAGCACATTATTGCACAGATCGACCTGAGTAAGCCTGAAGGCGGCCGCAATAAAGCCATATTGGAAACCCTTTACAGTTGCGGCCTGCGTGTAACCGAGGTCGTTAACCTGCGCATATCGCAGTTATACCTGGATGTAGGCTATATTCGGGTAACGGGCAAAGGCGACAAGGAGCGATTGATACCGATTGGCGACGCCGCCACCAGGTATATCAATATTTACCGGCAAAACATCCGCAACCATATTGCGGTTAAAACCGGTAACGAAGACATTCTTTTTTTAAACAAGCGGGGAAAAAAGCTCACCCGAGTTATGATCTTCCTGATTATTAAAGACCTGGTTCACAAAGCAGGCATCAACAAAACTGTTTCTCCACATACCTTCCGTCATTCGTTTGCAACGCATTTAATAGAAGGCGGGGCTAACCTGCGTGCCGTTCAGGAAATGCTGGGGCACGAAAGCATCACCACTACCGAGATCTACACACACCTGGACAAAGAATTCCTACGCAAAACACTGGAGCGGTTTCACCCTTCTTTTCGCTGATTTATTTTCGTATCGCTTAACCTTTCAACACGTTGTATGTTGTAGTGTAGCAAGTAGCTCATTGATATTTGCTACTTTTATTGCGTCAAAATAAAAACAAACCACCACACATGAAAAAGATTGTACTGTCTGTCGCATTCTTATGCGCATTATCTTATGCTGATGCACAGATAAAAATGCCGGCGCCGAGCCCCGCTCAAACGGTTAAACAGGAGTTCGGGCTATCCAATGTAGAACTGTCTTACAGCCGCCCTGTAAAAAAAGGAAGGAAAATATTTGGCGACCTGGTTCCTTATAACGCAGTTTGGCGTACCGGCGCCAATGGAGCTACTACCCTCACTTTTGGTGATAACGTAATTATCGGCGGTAAAGAAATTCCTGCCGGCAAATACGGACTATTAAGCATTCCCGGCGCCGCCAGCTGGACGCTCATTATTACAAAGCAAACTGACGTTACAAGTCCTGCTGCTTATAAACAGGACCAGGACGTTGTAAGGGTAACAGCTAAAGTAAAACCTTCAGGTAGCAGCGTTGAAAATTTCACGATCCAGTTCGACAATATACAGCCCGAAAGCTGCGACCTGATCATTAGCTGGGACAAATCAGCCGTTACCCTCCCTATCAAAACGAATGTGGATGCAACCATTATGGCCTCGATTAAAGAGTCGATGCAATCGGATAAACCTGCCTATTTCCAGGCGGCCTTTTATTATCTCGAAAGCGGCAAAGACCTGAAACAAGCAGAAACATGGTTTGCCAAAGCGGTGGAAGCACAACCTAATGCTTTCTGGATCCGTTATCAGCAGGCACGCGCTTTAGCTAAACTGGGTAAAAAAGCAGCGGCAAAAGAAGCAGCGTTAAAGTCAAAGGAATTAGCCAGTGCAGCCAATAACCAGGATTATGTAACTTTGAATAATAAACTGATCAGCTCATTAAAATAGATGCCCATGAAAAAACATCTTTTGCTGTATATGCTGACCGGCCTGGTACTGACCACTATTGCGCAGGCGCAGAAAGCATACCCGTTAAAGTTTAATCCGCCTGACGGAAGCCAGTATGGAGTGACATTGGTTAGTCAAACTAAAATGGTTCAAAACATCATGGATCAGAATGTGGATATGAATATGGATTATAACCTTAGCAGCACCTATCACATTTCCACAGCAGGTAATAATAAAAAACTGACCCTTGTATACGATCAATTCAATATGAATATGCTGATCATGGGACAGCAGGTAAAGATGAGCAGTGAAGATGCAGATACCACCAATAAGGCCAGTGCGGCGTTCCGGGCGCTGAAAGGTCAAACTATGTCTCTCTTAATGGACGAATATGGTAAGGTACTTAAGATCGAAGGCGCAGCGGAGATGCTTCAAAAAATGGGAGGAGCGGGTCAACAGCAGGAAGCCATAAAGGGTGTGATTGGTGAAGATGCTTTAAAGAATATGATTGAGCAATCTTTTGGCTTTTACCCTAGCACCCCGGTTAAGGCAGGCGGGTCCTGGGTAACGGATATCAGCCTGAAGCAACCTTATATCATTTCAGGTTCGGCCACCTACACATTGGTAAAAGTAGAAGGTAAAAAAGCATTTATAAATTTTACCGGTAAACTGGCTACAGACAGCAGCTCTTCGATGAACTCCAATGGCATGGCAGTAAACTTTGAGATTGAGGGAACCTTTTCGGGGAATTCGGAAGTTGATATCGACACAGGTATACCGCAGAAATCCTTTATACAACAAAAGATGAAAGGTAATATAGAAGCCGGGGGCCAGAAGATACCCATGGCGGTAAACTCCGACATCACGATGACTACTGCGCGAAAACCGTAATCATCCTGTATATGCAAAAAAATGGGCTTCGGTTATCGAGGCCCATTTTTATTAGCGGTATAATATATGTACGCTGTTTATTTCTTTAATTGAAAGGTCTCCAGGAACTTGGTATTGAAATTTCCACTAATGAAATCTTCATTTTTCATCAGCTGCAGGTGGAAAGGGATAGTGGTTTTTACGCCTTCGATCACATATTCACTCAAGGCCCTGTACATCGTGTCAATCGCCTCTTTACGGGTGCGTGCCACAGTAATCAGCTTGCCAATCATCGAATCATAGTAAGGAGATATGGTATAGCCTGCATAAACATGGCTATCTACCCTAACGCCATGACCGCCTGGTACATGCAGGTTGGTAATTTTACCCGGAGATGGACGGAAGTCGTTGAACGGGTCTTCTGCGTTAATACGGCATTCGATACTATGCATATTAGGGAAGTAATCATTGCCCGATATTTTTTCACCCATTGCAATTTTGATCTGCTCTTTGATAAGATCAAAGTTGATCACTTCTTCCGTAACGCAATGTTCTACCTGTATACGGGTATTCATTTCCATAAAATAGAAATTGCGGTGCTTGTCTACCAGAAACTCGATGGTACCTACACTTTCGTAGCCGATGGCCGCAGCAGCTTTTTTGGCAGCTTCACCCATGGCAGCGCGTAGTTCATCGGTCATAAAAGGGGAAGGAGATTCTTCTACCAGTTTTTGGTGACGCCTTTGAATAGAGCAGTCGCGCTCACTCATATGACACACATTACCAAACTGGTCGCCGGCAACCTGTATTTCTATGTGACGGGGTTCTTCAACAAACTTCTCCATATAGATACCGTCATTCTTAAAAGACGCTGCTGCTTCCATCTTGGCAGTGTCATACGCTTTCTCCATTTCGCTTTCATCCCAAACAATGCGCATACCCTTACCACCGCCGCCTGCTGTTGCTTTTAAGATAATGGGGTACCCAACTACTTTAGCCAACTCTTTCGCTTCATCAATACTCTCCAATAGTCCTTCCCCACCGGGCACTACGGGCACTCCGGCTTTGATCATAGTTTCTTTAGCAGTGATCTTATCCCCCATCTTATTGATCATATCTGCGGTGGGGCCAATAAATTTAATATTGCTTTTATTACAGATATCAGCAAATTTTGCATTTTCAGCCAGGAAACCATAGCCGGGGTGCACGGCATCAGCATTGGTAATTTCGATAGCAGCCATGATATTGGGTATATTCAGGTACGACTCTGAACTGGCCGGGCGACCGATACAAACCGCTTCATCCGCAAACTTCACGTGTAAGCTTTCGCTGTCGGCCGTAGAATACACCGCAACCGTTTTAATACCCATTTCCCGACAGGTTCTTATAATGCGTAAAGCAATCTCACCCCTGTTGGCTATTAATATCTTTTTAAACATATAATTTTTAATGTGATAATATGCTGATCAGCCAATTAGCCAATTAGCAGGAATTATTGTAATTAAACGAAAAAGCTCAAGAAAAAACTTAAAGGATTATTTCGCTTCGAAGTTGCGATAATTTTTGTGAGCACTTTATTTAATTCTTCATGCTTCTGAA
>JBQGCI010000410.1:0-4290 GCA_052038405.1 Acinetobacter pittii | reverse complement strand
AGGAAAGGTTCTTCGAAAAAAGCAATTCATAAGTTATCAGTTGTTCAGTTGTGGACGCAAAGAAAAGAAATTTATTGCATAAAGAAGTAGTGATGCCAGATTTTTTTTACAAACTTCAGCTATCGCATTAATACCGGTTAGTGTTTGTGGCAAAACATCCAGACATTCAATAATAGGCCCGACAGCTATTTGCGACATGCTATCCGGTTCCGGGGTGAATGAAGATAAAATGCTTCTTCCTTTCATTCCGTTCGATTGCAGGTCCAAATCTTTTGAGCCCTTCTTAACCGTCAACAGCTCTAAAAAAAATCTTTGCACACATATACTAAACGGAATCATCAAACAATCCTTTACTTTTTTATGTAGGTTTGAACATTAAAAGGTTACAGAACCAATAATATAAATTGGCCTCATGCGAAGAATAGTATCCCTTCTGGCGCTGGTTTTTTGTTGCCAGCATACAAAGGCTCAACCATATCAGCCTACCTGGAGCTCGCTGGAGTCCAGGCCCATACCCCAATGGTTTACCGATGCGAAATTCGGAATCTTTATACATTGGGGGTTGTACAGTGTTCCCGCCTGGGCTACCAACTCGAATGCAGATGGTTTCGGTAGTAATTATGCAGAATGGTACTGGGAGCGGCTGAATAACTCCAAGCTTAAAATACATAAAGAGTTTGTTGATTTCCATAACAAAAATTATGGCCCGAATTTTAAATACCAGGATTTTGTAACAAAATTTAAAGCTGAGCTGTTTGAACCCGCTCAATGGGCGCAGCTTTTTAAAGATGCCGGTGCCAAATATGTTGTGTTAACCAGTAAGCACCACGAGGGCTTCGCCCTCTGGCCCAGCCGCGAATCCTGGAACTGGAATGCTTATGACGCCGGTCCGCACCGCGACCTGGCAGGCGACCTCACTGAAGCCGTTAAAAAAGCCGATCTGCATATGGGCTTCTATTATTCCCTGTATGAATGGTATCATCCTTTGTACAGGCAGGATGTAACGAAATATGTCGATCAGCACATGCTTCCCCAACTCAAAGACCTGGTCAACCGCTACGGGCCGGATATCATTTGGCCCGATGGCGAGTGGGACCATAGCGATACCATTTGGCGGAGCCGCGAGTTTTTAAGCTGGCTGTATAACGAATCACCTGTAAAAAACACGGTAGTAACCAATGACCGCTGGGGCGGTGGCCGCAACCACGGCGGGTTTACTACAACGGAATACGGCAGCGGCAAGGCCAGCCTGGAAAGGCCATGGGAAGAATGCCGGGGGATTGGCGAATCATTCGGGTACAACCGCAACGAAAACCTGACGCAATATCAAACCAGCCGGCAACTGGTGCACATGTTGATCGATGTAGTATCGCGCGGGGGCAACCTGCTGCTGAACATTGGGCCGGCTGCCGATGGTACCATCCCGGTGATTATGCAGCAACGCCTAAAAGACATGGGCGACTGGCTGCAAATCAATGGCGATGCCATTTATGGAAGTTCGGCATGGCGGGATGCCCCCACACAAAAAGATAAATCCGTTTTCTATACCCGTAAAGGCAAAGACCTGTATGTATTACTTACGAACTGGAAACAACAGGTGCGCATCCCGGCTACAAAAGCTGCATCGGTAACATTGCTGGGCTTTAAAGGAAAGGTAACCTATAAGCACCAGGGTAAACATGTAATAATAACAGCCCCTGCAGTTTCACCCGCTGATTTTGAGGGTCAACACGCATGGGTTTATAAAATCAGCGATGCCTTTTAACCAGCAAACCGGTACCTATTTTAATTGCGCCTGATGCCTTTAAGAACAGCTTACCGGCTGATGAGGTGGCCGCAGCATTGACGCAAGGACTGAAGCAATCATGGATTGATGCCATTGCTCGTTGCTGCCCGGTAGGCGATGGTGGCGACGGCAACGAATTAAGTACGCTCCCTGAGGCTCTCAGCCTGTTACACAGTATTGTTGTTTCGCAAATGAATAGCCGGGTAAAGCCAACCGGGCTGATCATTTTGTGTGATGTAAAAAATAAATTGTCAGGCGTATATGGAGCAGCCAGGTTTTTGAGGCCTCAAAAGGGTGCAGCTTCGGAGAACATAATAAGGCCGGAAGGATCGCCGGACGCGCAGACACCGGGAGATAAAGCTCCTTTAAGTATTGCGCAAAGGGCTAAAAAAGCAGGAATCAGGGTGATCGGGTCGGCGGCAGGGCAGATTCGGACGATAAGAAACCGCTTTATTCTTTAAACAGCTCAAAAATATCAACCAGCCTGGCCATAGCCCTTCCAAACACCAGGAGCAACCTGGAAAAAACCGGGAGAGAACAGGTCAGTTGATCAAAGCGCGGCCCATTTGGGCAGCAGCTGCCGGTTCGCATCGCCGTATACCTGCAGGCACCAGCTGAACCGGCATAAGCCTGATCCCCTATACGTTATATACGTTAAAACCCTGCAACAAATCATGAATTGCTTCCAGAAGACCAACAAAGTAGCTACTTTTACATTAATAAAATGAATGATTATGCAGGAGAGCAAGCGACAAAAACAGGTAGCGGGTTTATTAAATGAGGAAATGAATACCATCTTTCAAAAGCTGGGACTCAATATGATCGGTGGAGGAATGGTATCCATATCAGGCGTAAAGATTACGCCCGACCTGCTGGAAGCAAGGTTTTACCTGAGTTTTTTCCAGGTGAACGATAAAGATGCCGCACTGAAAAAAGTGGAAGAACGCCATCATGAAATAAAAAAAGAATTGACTGCTTCGGTAAGACATCAGTTACGCAGCATGCCGGTTTTGAGATTTTTCGCAGATGATACTTTAGATCACGTGTTTAAAATGGAAGAGCTCTTCAAAAAAATTGAAGAAGAACGGAAGGCCGGTGGTGAATAACTAATAATCAATAATGAGTGATGAGTGATCTATTAATAAGAACCATCTACCCTAAATTATAAATCCGAAATTCATTGTATTCCCTTTTTGCGTGGCGATATTTTAAAGCAAAAAAGTCTACCAATGCCATCAATATCATTTCATGGATATGTATTGTAGCAATGATAGTAGGTACGGCTGCGCTTATATTGGTGCTTAGCGTTTTTAACGGCTTTGAAGGACTCGTTAAGTCTCTGTATGCATCGTTCTATACCGACCTTAAGATCAGTCCCGCATCGGGTAAAACCATAACAATATCTGCCGGGGAGTTGCAACAATTGAGAAACGTAAAAGGCATCCGGAACTTCGCAATGGTTGTGGAAGAAAAAGCAATACTTCAAAATGGCGATAACCAGGCAATCGTTCACTTAAAAGGGGTGGACAATAATTACGAAACTACCACTACCGTTAACCGCCATATTTATTCGGGTAAATTCGGCATCGGGACAACCGAAAAACCGCTCCTGTTTTTAGGTGTAGGCATCGAAGGTACTTTGGGTATCAGGGCCGGCAATGATGTGCTTCCTTTAACTATTTATGTTCCCCGTAAAAATAATTCAGAAGAACTGAACGAAATGGAAGACATCAGCAGCGACACCATTCATACCGCAGGCTCTTTTATGATACAACAGGACTTCGATAATAAATATGCCATCACCGATCTGCGGTTCCTGCAAAATGCCATGAAGCTCAATTATAACGAATACAGCGGCGTAGAGATTGCGGTGAATGACCCCGGCGAAGCAGATAAAGTAGCCAGGGAATTATCAGGCATTTTCGGGAAAGGATTTAAGATACAAAACCGTTACCAGCAAAACCAAAGTCTTTACGCCATCATGAACCTGGAACGCTGGATTTTTTACGCAGTGCTTTGCATTATACTCGTTGTTGCTGCTTTTAATATGGTGGGCGCACTTACTATGCTGGTATTGGAAAAGCGAAAGGACATCAGCGTTCTTAATGCTTTGGGAGCTAATCAATATCTTGTCTTAAAGATATTTTTGAGCGAAGGACTTTTACTGGCAGCTATTGGCGGTGGCCTGGGTATGTTGATCGCGTTCGTAGTAGTATTACTACAGCAGCAATTTCACCTGGTGCCGTTAGAAGGCGGATCCTTTCTTATCGACTATTTCCCGGTTGAGCTGCGATGGGTTGATTTCGCATTAGTAGCCACTACCGTTCTGGTTGTATCCTTTCTGGCTTCCTGGATTCCCGCCGTCAAAGCTTCCAGGCAACAATTTTCATTGAGGAGTGAATAACGCCCCCTTATCCCATAAAAAAAAGCCAGGAATAAACCGGTAAATGCTTATTCCTGACCTGTTGTTTTTAAGTTTATACCTGCCTACTGGTAAACTCTTA
>JBQGCI010000409.1:0-1855 GCA_052038405.1 Acinetobacter pittii | reverse complement strand
CAGGGATCCTTTCTTTAACCTCAATCCCTGTAATTTCTTTAATGTCATCATTCAGGCTTTCAATATGCTGAATGTTAACGGCACTTATAACATTAATACCGGCATCAATGATATCCATCACGTCCTGCCAGCGCTTTTCATTCTTGCTACCCTCAACATTGGTATGCGCCAGTTCATCAACGATAACCACTTCGGGCCTCAGGTTAATGATAGCCTGTACATCCATTTCTTCAAGGTATTTGCCTTTATAGAAAATGGATCGCTGCGGAATCACAGGCAGCCCCTTGAGCAGTTCATGCGTTTCTTTCCTGCGATGGGTTTCTATAAAGCCGATCTTCACATCGATACCATTGCGAAGCAGCGTGTGCGCTTCCTGTAGCATACGAAAAGTTTTGCCTACACCGGCACTCATGCCGATGTAGACCTTAAACTTGCCCTTTCTCGACTTCTGTATCAGGTCGAGGAAATGCTTTACATTATTTTCCTTTTCACTATCCATTAAAATGAAATTGCCAGGCTGGTTGCCATGAATGTATTGTTGGCTGTTGCGTCGCCATCTTTTACAAAGATATCGTCTTTACTGTTAAAAGTTCGGGCTTCAACTCTCCACACCATATTGCTGTAGATATTGTAGTCAAAGTTAAGCGAATAACCGAAAGTCTTAAAACCATTCTCTGTTCCTGTGGCTATAATAACACCATCTTCATCGGCATAATATTCACCCCTCGCACTTAAAGAGAATTTGTTGCTGATGGCATACTTTGCAATCAATACAGGTGAGTACCAACTGCTATAGCTTTCACTGCCTTTGGCCTTTTGTTCGGCACCGATATCAAAACCTGCTGTCAGGCCAAAACGATCTGTCAGTTGGAAGATACCGTAAAAATTATGGAAGTAACGCATCCTTTTTTCAGCATCGGGTTTATCATTGCCTACAAATGAGCTGCTGTTTAGTGTAACCTTAGCGTTTGGCTTATAGGTAAGCTGGTGGCCAAACGCCAGTGTTTTGTTGCCTTCAAGTCTTTGTATGCGCTGCCAGCCATTTAGCACAAGGCCGCTTATAAACCATTTGCCAGACGGTGATGTGTAAGACAGCTTGGCACCACTTTCATAATAAGGCGAGTTGTCAGCAAGTATACTTCGGGTAAGTGTCCAGCAGTCTTTCCCTATGGCACTCTCAAACCCAATATGTGATGAGAAAATACCGGCATCTACCCATAGGTTGGCTGTCTTGGAAACCTTTACGCCCACATTGGCTTCAAATACATTTTTTAAGGTCGCTTCCTCCGCGGCCAGGTTAGCGTTTGAATAGGTACCGGCCATAAGTGCTAGGTTTCCACGTACAGCACCGTTATCGTATGCAGCTTTTATAAATCCCAGGTTAAGCGCCACTTCATTGTGCCTGTTTTGCGAATAAATGAAGCCGGGGCGAACGTTGCTCTCAGGCTGATTGAAGTCGTAAGCATAATATGTTTCAATATATCCGCTGAATTTTAATGCGGGAATTTCGCTTTGCGGTAAAATTTTGATGGTGTCGTTTGATTGTTGTGCAGCTGCAGTAAAGCCTACAAGGCTTAGGACAACTACTGATAATACTGTTTTCATTTATTTAAGTTTATCTAATGCTAAGTTAAGTTGTAATACATTAATTTTTTCTGTTCCTAAAGTACCAAGCAGTGGCGCCTCGGCATTTTCTTCAATAAGCTTTACTAATTTTTGCTCATCCATCTTACGGGCAGCGGCAATACGTTTCACCTGCACTTTCGCACCCTGAATAGAGATGTTGGGATCGAGCCCGCTGCCGGAAGCCGTTACCAGGTCGCTCGGAATTTCGTTGCGTTTTACCCCTGGGTTC
>JBQGCI010000408.1:0-19435 GCA_052038405.1 Acinetobacter pittii | reverse complement strand
ACGATCATCATTGATCAAAAAAACGGCCCATGGTTTAAACCATGGGCCGTTTTGTTGATTTCGTTCAAATTCTAAAACTTATAGGCCAGTCCCAGCCCGTTTTTGGTAGACTGAATAGACATATGTCCACCGCCGTATTTTTTCATTTTTTTATTGCCAATTGCCCACATCGTGATGCCGCCGCCTGCAGAAAGAGCTCCGAATGCAATACCTACAGCACCGGCAACTATTTTTCCATCTCCATCTGTAAGATTTCCATCATAATAATCACCACTGAAATTATACCCGTCATTCTGGTTATTGCCATCAATGATCAATGCCGTGCCGCCAATGATAAGCCCGGCTCCCACACTGGTTAATATAATACCACCGGTACGCAGCTTTTTGAACTTGCGGTATTTCTCCTCGTTATATTGAAAAGTAGTGGCTGCGTTGCCGGTTAAAATACTTTTATCAGGATGCTCCATCGTAAGATGCACAAAATCCCGTTGAAATGCTGCATGGCTGGCGCCGCTGCTGGTTTGTGCCCGGGCATTAAAAAGACATAGGGTGGCAATGGTAGCTGTGAGCAGTTGTTTTGTTTTCATGTTATGTTGCTGTTTAGTTGAGGCGCTAAAATAGTCATATTTTCTTTTACCAGGTGTTAAGGTGTTGCTGATCTGGCTTTGCGCTATTCGCATTCCAGTATTCGCTTATCCGTTGGGTTATACAGGCAAAAAGAGTGGTTAAACCCGAATGAAAATGAAGCATCATTAAACGCAGGCTGAACAAGACCTGAAATTTTGCCCCGGGGCGACCGGTAGCCTATTCACAGCAATGGCGTGGATGCAAGCTGTCTTAGGCTCACCCTATGATGACAAAAGGCGATATGCGTTCTGATGCATATCGCCCCTTTATTTAATATCGAATTATGGTTTTACAACGAAGGCATATTTACCCGAACCGGTTTCTACTACGGTATATCCCTCTTCCTGACCTCTGATTTTAAAAGATTTTGACGATGACAGAACTGAGCCATGCTCCGTTATTTTATTGACATCGCTTCCGGGAATATAAATGGTAGCCCTGGTATTGGCGGGAATTTCAACCTGCATAGTTATCCCTGTGCTGTCTTTTTTCCAGGCATTACTTAACCTGCCATAATAGGTTTGCAGCGACGCACTGGCATGTGTGAATTTGCCACCGATATACGGTTTTACCTGTATGTGTTTATAGCCTGCTCCATCTTCATAGGTATCCAGGCCAACCATCTTCCTGTACATCCAGTCGCCAATAGCACCGTAAGCATAATGGTTAAAAGAGTTCATAGTAGGTGTTTGGAAGGATCCATCGGTTTTAATGCCGTCCCATCTTTCCCAGATAGTGGTAGCGCCCATCTTCACCGGGTAAAGCCAGGATGGATAAGTGTCCTGCATCAGCAGGGTATATGCCAGGTCGCTATGTCCGAACCGGGTTAATACATGGCATAAATAAGGCGTGCCTAAAAAGCCTGTTGTCAGGTGGTTGTTGTATCGTTTTATATTTTCTACCAGTCGATCGGCGGCCTGCATGCGGCTGTTTTCGGGCAGCATGTCAAATTGCAACGCTAATACATAGGCTGTCTGGCTTCCCGATACCAACCTGCCGGTTGCCGTTACATACTCTTTATTAAAGGCGGCTTTTATTTTTTGTAATAAACCTGTATAAGTGGCCGCATCTGCCTCATTCCCCAATACCTTAGCGGTATTGATCAGCAGCTGCGTAGAGTGCGCATAAAAGCATTGGGCAATGAGGTGTTTATCTGTAACGGCGCTGCTACCGTCGTTATCATCAAAGGGGCGGTAAAACAACCAGTCTCCAAAATGCCAGGTAGTATTCCAGAGATCGTCTTTAGTAGTGCGCCGTACGCTTTCAACAAAGGCCTTCATGCTATTGTATTGGGTGGCCAGGATGCGTTTGTCGCCATAAGCGATGTACATATCCCAGGGCACAATAGTGGCGACGTCGGCCCAGCCCGCGCTATTGCCATCTTTTCCTAAAACGTTAGGGATCACATGTGGTACCAGTCCGTCCACCTGGTCGGCTTCCACATCGCGCATCCATTTGGCAAAAAAGTTATTAACGTTCATATTGAAGGACGCCGTTCTTGAAAAAGCCTGTGCATCGCCCGTCCAGCCCAGCCGTTCGTCGCGTTGCGGACAATCAGTAGGTACATCCAGGAAATTACCTTTTTGCCCCCATTGAATATTATGCTGTAGTTGGTTGATCAGCGAGTCGGAGCTATTAAAAACCCCGGTCGGTTTCATGTCAGAATACAGGGCGTAAGCGGTAAAATGCTCCGGTTTCAGTTCGCCGGGGTAGCCTTCCACCTTCACGTACCTGAATCCCTGCCAGGTAAAATGAGGGGTAAAAGTTTCTGAACTTCCCCCTTTTAAAATGTACTTATTCTGCGCTTTTGCGGCGCGCAGGTTTTCGGTATAAAAATTTCCTTTTTTGTCCAATACTTCTGCATGAGATAATAACACGGAATCTCCTGCTTTACCGGCTACCTTTACCTCTACCCATCCAACCAGGTTCTGTCCGAAGTCGATCACTTTTTCGCCTGCAGGCGTGGTGATTATTTTGAGCGCTTTAAATGCCTCCTGCTTTTTTACGGGTTCATTTACCGTAGTGATGATGTTGGTAAGCGGGTAATCTTTTACCTGCACGGCAGCCCAGCTTTTATCATCATAATTATTGTTATTCCAGTTTGGTTTTTCCTGGCGGGCATCTATCGTTTCACCATTATAGATCTCCGAATAGGTAACGGCGCCTGTTTCCGATTTCCAGCTGCCGTCAGTAGCCACTATTTCTTTACTGCCATCGGTATATTCAATATTAACTTGCAGGAGCAGTCCGAGGGTCTTTCCGTAGATATCACCATTGTTCTGCCATCCCAGTACGCTCCGGTACCAGCCGTTACCCAGCATGGCGCCAACGATGTTAGCGCCTTGTTGTAGAAGATGGGTCACATCATAAGACTGGTATTGTAATCTTTTATTGTAAGAGGTCCAGCCCGGGGTCAGCCAGGCATCCCCAATGCGTTTGCCGTTCAGGTAGGCTTCATACATACCATGAGACGTGATATAGGCTGTGGCTGATTTGACTTTTTTATTGGTGGAAAAGCTCTTTCTGAAAAGCTGTGAAGGTCTTGATGGCGCTTCTGGTATGCCAGATTCAATCCATTGGGCCTTCCAGTCGGAAGGGGTTAGTAACCCCATTTGAAAGGATGCCGGTGTGCTCCAGATGGAACTTTTACCGTTTTGGTCCCATACTTTTACCTGCCACTGATATTTCTCATTGGACTGTAATGGGCTTCCTTTGTAAGTTACATGAACAGATGAATCTGAGTTAACCCTGCCCGAATGCCACACGGCATACTTACCGTTGCTTACCTTGATTTCGTAAGCGCTTTGAAAGGTATTTCGTTGCTGGCTTTGGATTTGCCAGCTAAAGCGGGGGTGAGCAGTGGTTAATCCGGTAGGACTGGTCTCGTTTTCGGCCAGGAGCTGGCTAACAGAAACCTGTCCCGAACACATGGAGCCGAAGGAGATCAGGGAGCAGGCAAGCACGACAAATTTTTTCATCAGCAATATTGTTTATACGATTTAAAAGGGATCGTATAAAAATAAAGCAATAATGCAATACCTGCCGCTCTTTACCAAAAAAATGATTATTCTTCTTCCCGGGTATTCAGTGCTTTCCACAAAGCATCTTTCAGTTCTACCAATCCCTTTTGTGCCACAGATGAAATAAAGAAATGTGGAATATTACCGGGCATTTCGGCGCTGATAGCTTGTTTCAGTTCCTCATCCAGCATGTCGCTTTTACTAATGGCGATCAGCATTTCTTTGTGCAATAATTCTTCATTATACTGCTCCAGCTCGTTCAGCAGTATTTCAAATTCTTTGCGATGGTCATTGCTGTCAGCGGGTATCAGGAACAATAGCACAGGGTTTCGCTCTATATGTCGAAGGAAACGATGCCCCAGCCCTTTTCCTTCGGCCGCTCCTTCGATAATTCCCGGCAAGTCGGCGATACAGAAGCTACGGCCATCACGGTACTCTACAATACCCAGGTTGGGAGTTATGGTGGTAAATGCATAATCCGCAATTTTAGGTTTAGCTGCTGTAATTACCGATAAAAGGGTTGATTTCCCGGCATTGGGAAACCCTACCAACCCAACGTCTGCCAGCACCTTGAGTTCCAGTATTTTCCAGCCTTCCACGCCCGGCATGCCCGGCTGAGCGTGTTCAGGCGCCTGGTTGGTGGGTGTTGCAAAATTATGATTACCCAGGCCGCCTTTTCCACCCGGCAACCAAATCACCTGCTGCCCGTCTTCAAGCACTTCAGCCTCCTTTTCTCCGGTTTCCTCGTCAATTACAATAGTGCCCAGCGGAACTTCCAGAATAATGTCCTTACCACTGCGGCCGGTACATTTGTTATGGCCGCCATTTTCCCCGTCTTCAGCCAGTACATTTTTATGATAACGTAAATGCAAAAGAGTCCACAGGTTACGGTTCCCTTTTAAAATAATATGGGCACCGCGACCGCCGTCGCCACCATCGGGCCCGCCTTTGGCGGTGAACTTATCTCTTAAAAAATGCTTAATACCAGCTCCGCCATGCCCGCTGCGGCAATAAACACGTATCTGGTCTACAAAGTTGCTTTTCTCCACGTTCGAAATAATTAATAAGCGGCAAAGATACGCCGAACGCTTAAAGTGAGGGAAAAAGCCTTGGCTGCGTTTGAGAGGCACCCGGACCGGATGCTTAGACGTGATTTTTAAAAAAGTATTCGGGCTGCTACCTGCTTTTCTTTTTCGCAGCCGTATCTAGTTTAATATTATCTCTTACCTGGTTCCAGTAGTCCTTTCCGTAAGAAACAAATATTTCGCTTCCGGCAGGAATTGCAGTTTTAGCTTTAATATATACGCGGTTGTCTTCTTCGTAATACTCTGCATTATTCTTTAGCCCCGCTACCCGCGTAAGGCCGGCTGCATCATTGGCATATCTTCCCAGCGACTTTAAATCTTTTGATGCATCAATTACATTTTGTTCATCTATAAAATAGATGTAGGGATTGTCTGCATCGTCTTCTACTTCAGCCCAGGTGACGCGACGGCCAATGTACTCTGTGATTACAGCTCCCTTCGCAAGGTCCACAGCGGTAAACAGTCCTTTACCGGATTGGGGAATCGTTGAGGTTTTTACTTTTAAATGCTTTGCGGGTAGGCTCATGGAGTACCGATATTTACCTGCGAATATATTACAATGTTCAGCATAAAAGCATTACCCGGCTAATAAGTTTTTGCAATACTATTGAAGGCTTCGTGGCCAGGTACCATCATCGAGGGCATCATGTTAGAGCTTCCAGGCTATAATTCGCTGCTGTCGGTGTTGGTCAGCCCGGCCTTTCAGCCCGGAATAAATATCAATAGCTGATTATGAATGGAATATATAAATATCACAGAAGATTGACCCTCTACAAAAAATAAATATTTTCTTGCGGATATGGCAACAGGCTCGATGCTCTATAGCCAGAAATCACTTTAACTGAAATAAATGCAATAAATAGCCTTGATTACAGGATTGCTTGTAAATGTACTTATTTGATGAACGGTTGGGGTGAACCCAGCCATTTTATTTTCTTTGTAAGTTTGATGCGCTATTGTGAAGTATACAGGCGCTCACTATTTAATTCAACGTATATGGTAATATTCAAAAGATCTTTGTTGGTGATGTTGTTGCTGGTGGCAACAGTATTGAAATCCTTTGCAGATGAAGGTATGTGGTTGCCGCATTTATTAGGGCAGCAGGTGTATAGCGATATGGTTAAAAAAGGCCTTAAGCTGACAAAAGAACAATTATATAGTGTCAATAAAAGTTCCCTGAAAGACGCGATCATCATTTTTGGCGGAGGTTGCACAGGAGAAATCGTAAGTGCCGAAGGTTTGATCTTTACCAACCATCATTGTGGTTATGGCGCTATAGCCGGTGCAAGCACTGTTGATCATAACTACCTGCGCGACGGTTTCTATGCTAAAAATAAAGCGGAAGAAATAAAAACAGCGCTTACTGTTCAGTTTTTGTTGCGCATCGAAGATGTGACCAAAGAAGTAACGGCCGCTTTGGGCAATTTATCGGGTGCGGAACGTGCCGGTAAACAGCAGGAAGTGATAGCGGCTATCAATAAAAGATTAAGTGATGCGAACAACAGCATAGACTGCCGCGTTAGCCCCCTATTCAAAGGCAACCAGTACCTCGCCTTTGTATACGAAATATACAAAGACATCCGGCTGGTGGGTACGCCTCCCGAAAGCGTAGGGAAATTCGGAGGCGATACCGATAACTGGGAGTGGCCCAGGCATACAGGCGACTACTCTGTTTTCCGTGTATATGCGAATAAAAACAACAAGCCCGCTACTTATGATGCCGCAAATGTGCCTTTAAAGCCCAAATGGTTTTTACCGGTATCTTTAAAGGGGGTTAAAGAGAATGACTTTGCGATGATCTGGGGCTACCCGGGTGGTACCAATCGTTATGAATCTTCTTACGGTATTAAGCTCGCTACCGATGTAAATAACCCAACATTGGTTAAAGCGCGCGACATGCGCCTGAAATACATGTTCGAAGAAATGAAGAAGGATCCGGCAACCAAACTGAAGTTGGCTTCCAGCTATGCGGGTATCGCCAACTACTGGAAGTTTTTTGACGGAGAAACCAGGCAATTGTTGAAATATGATATTTACGGTCAGAAGAAAGCTGCCGAAGCACAATTTAATAGCTGGGCAAAAGGCAAGCCTGAATACCAGAGTCTATTTGCAGATTGGGCAAAAGCGTATGAAGCCTGGAAGCCTTATGCCGAGGAGCGCGTATACCTGAATGAGGGTATTTTAGGATCTCCACTGGCTGCCTTTGCAGCAACTGTGCGAACGGTTGCTGCATCGGGGAATACAGGAGCGCAGGAGATGGCGAAACAGTTGAACACCCGCAGGGCTGCGTTCCTGGAGGCAGAAGACAAGCCTTCTGACCAGAATATACTGGCGGCTTCTACTAAAATGTTTTATGATAATGTAGAGAAAGACCAGCAGCCTGAGGGTTTTTTCGAGGCGTTACAGCAAAAATATGGATCGCTGGATGACATGGCCACTTACCAAAAATATGCGGCCGATGTATTTCAGCATACCGCTGTATTCGATGATAAAAAATGGGCCCTGTTGGTAGATGGAGGTAATGCAGAGCAGATCAGTAACGACCCGGCCGTCAAACATGCTGCAGCCTTTATTGATAATTACCGATCGCGTTTTGACCCCGCTTATCAGCAATTCACCATTAAAAACAATGACTATGGAAGGATATACCTGAAAGGTGTATCAGAGATGGATGCTGCTAGAGCGAAAATGATGTATCCCGATGCAACATTTACCATGCGCGTCAGCTATGGACAGGTAAAACCTTACCAGCCTAAAGATGCTGTTTCGTATGATTATGTAACTACATCCAAAGGTTTATTGGAGAAATATGTGGCAGGCGATTACGAATTTGATCTTCCTGCAAAGCAGATCGAATTAATTAAGAAGAAAGATTTTGGGCAATATGCAGATCCTGTACGTAAGGATCTTGTCATTGGCTTTATTTCTTCAAATGATATAACCGGAGGGAATTCAGGTTCTCCTGTAATCAATGGGAACGGAGAGCTGATTGGCCTGGCGTTTGACGGCAACTACGAAGCATTAAGTCACAAACTGGCTTTTGATAAAGATCTGAACCGTACGATCAATGTTGATATACGCTATGTATTATGGTGCATTGATAAGTTGGGCGGTGCATCTCATATCATCAAAGAACTGAAACTCGTTAAATAGTTTATTTTTTGTACGCTTTGGAGAAAGGACAGGCTTCGGCCTGTCTTTTGTTTTGCGCATACCCGGCTTAAATGCAGGTTAACCGCAGACGGGAGGAGAAAGCGGAGAGAACGCAGCGGTTAAGTGCCCCGTACAGTCCGGGTTTCATCAGAGCCGGATGCCTCTGCGCATCCTTTGCATCCTCTTTTCTTTGCGTAAAGTCGCAGCAGCACGGGGCCGGGCGTTACTTTACCTTACATGGATTGATATCTCCGCGGAGCCTTCGCGCGCTCTTTTCTCCACGGTTAACAGATCAGTAGCGAAGGACCGGGGCTTTGCTCAGCCTGGCGAATGGCCATAAATGAGCTTTTGTCTTATTGGCAACTGTGAATAAAAAATTTCATGTAAGTTTAGCCAATGGATAAAGCACTCATATCAAAAATTGAATTGCACAAACTATCTGTTCCTTTAAAAGAACCCTTCATCATATCGTTGGGCCCGGTTTACGCCGCCGATAATGTGATAGTAGTGATTTATACCGAAACGGGTATCACAGGCTGGGGAGAGTGTAGCCCGTTTATGAGCATCAATGGGGAAAGTGCGGATACAGCTCTGGTGGTTGCAAAGTATTTTGAGCAGGCGTGGCTGGGAAAGGATGCGCTGCAGATTGAAGAGCGCGTCAATGAGCTGGATGGTGTTATCTATGGAAACAACAGTATCAAAAGCGCATTTGACATGGCTTTGTACGATATTGCTGCGCAGGTTGCCGGTCAGCCGCTTTATCAATACCTGGGCGGATCGAAAAAGAAAGTAATTGAGACGGATTATACCGTAAGCGTGGGCGATGCAACCAAGATGGCCGCTGATGCGTTAAAAATAAAGGAAGCCGGTTTTCGGGTGATCAAAGTGAAGATAGGGAAGGGCGGGGCTGGAGACGTGGAGCGGATAAGGGCTATTCGTGAAGCGGTAGGTTATGAAATACCTTTAAGATTAGATGCCAACCAGGGTTGGGGATTTGAGGAGGCCATTGCTACATTAAAAGCATTGGAGTCCTTTAATATACAGCACTGCGAAGAGCCTTTACCTCGTTGGGCTTTTATGCAATTACCCGAACTCCGGAAACAAAGCCCGGTTCGTATTATGAGCGATGAAACCTGTTGTGATCATAATGATGTTCGGAGGCTGATCGATTTACAGGCATGCGATTTGATCAATATTAAGCTGGGTAAAAGCGGGGGGATTTTTAAAGCATTAAAAATGATCCGGCTGGCTGAAGTTCACAATATTAAAATCCAGATGGGCGCCTTCCTCGAATCAAGGATCGCCATGACCGCTTTTGCGCACCTGGCTTTAGCCAGCGACCAGATCATTTATTTTGATTTTGATACGGCGTTGATGTTTAGTGAAGATCCCGTGGAGGGCGGAATCATATATAAACAAAACGGGGTTATTGAAGTTCCCGACGAACCTGGCATAGGTGCCCGGCTAATAAACAAGTGCTAACGAACCGGCCTTTCTAAACTACCCGGTAATTTTGTATTGTGGATTATATAAAGGAATATAAACAATTTGTAAGCAGTTACTATTTTAACGAAGCGATACGGATCACGATCGGGATAACTTTACCTGCCATCGTGTTCAGCTATTTTGGCAAGCTTGAAATTGGGCTGATCCTTTCCCTTGGCGCTATGGCGGTCAGTGCTTCGGACATACCGGGGCCGATACATCAGCGGCGTAACGGTATGCTGGCCACTGCAGCACTGATATTCCTTTCGTCTGTTATAACCGGCTATATCAATCACCACCCTGTGTTGCTGGGTCTTGGTATTACAGTATTTTGTTTTTCGCTTAGTTTTATAGGCGCTTACGGCGCACGTGTTAATGCGATCGGATTTGCGGGCATCCTGATTATGATCCTCACTCTTGATATGAAGGCTGACGGATCAGATGTGCTGGTGCACGGGCTTTTCCTGGTTGCGGGCGGACTGTGGTATACGATGCTCAGCCTGGCTTTGTTTGGCGTAAGACCATATAAGATCATTCAGCAGGCATTGGGTGATAATATCATTGCCATCGGCGACTACTTTGGTACCCGCGCGCTGTTCTACGATCAGAACGCCGACTATGACAAGATATATAAATTACTGATGGAAGAGCAGCAGCAGATACAGGATAAACAAACCCTACTGCGCGAAATGCTGTTTAAAAGCCGCAACATTGTAAAAGAATCGACGGTAACAGGTCGTACGTTGCTGATCATTTTTACAGAATCGATCGATCTGTTCGAAAAATCCTCTGCTACTTTTTATAATTACGACGCCATGCATAAGCGTTTTGGCGATAGTGGCATTTTAAGTGCTTTTCAGCGAATGATTTACGTAATTGTAGATGAATTACACCAGATAGGCTTAGCGGTGCAGAGCGGCCGTCCGCCGCGGGCTACACGAAGGCTGAATAATGAAATGAAAAGACTGCAGACGCAGTTTGAATCTTTTGCCGATAAGTACCGAAGCCCTGAAACATTCGACTCTTTGGTAAACATGCGTAAGCTTTTGCAGTCGGTGGAGGAAATTACACTTCGTATATACACCCTGCATCATTATACCCGGTACGATCGCAAGAAGATCAAAGAATATAAGCTGTCTGGAAACTATGAATATTTTGTAACCAAAACAGACCTGGATGTTGAAATACTCAGAGAAAATTTTTCTTTAAAATCCAATAGCTTCAGGCATGCCGTTCGTGTAACCCTGGCGTGTATACTGGGTTATGGTGTAGCTAATTTGCTGGAGCTGCAATACAGTTACTGGGTGCTGCTCACGATCATAGTTATTTTGAAACCTACTTACAGCGTTACCCGCCAGAGAAATTATCAAAGGCTGATCGGAACCTTTGTGGGCGCGCTGGGTGGATTGGCCCTGTTGTATCTTATTCCCACACAAAATGGCAAGTTTGCAGCGATGATCTTTTTAATGATCATCACCTATAGCTTTATGCGCACCAAATACCTGGTGAGCGTAATATTCATGACCGCGTTTATCATGATCTTTTTTTACCTGCTCAATAGCCATAACTTTTACGAGATATTCAAAAGCAGGTTAATTGATACCACGGTAGGATCGATCATTGCGTTTATAGCTGCGTATGTTCTGGTGCCTTCCTGGGAAAAAACGCAGTTGAATACTTATATCACCAGTGCATTGAAAACATCGAAGAAGTATTTTGAAACAGTGGCTACTACTTTTGCAACGGGAGCTTTAAACGACCTGGAGTACAAGCTAAGCAGGAAAGAAGCGTTTATAGAGCAGGCCAATTTGTCCGGCGGTTTTACGCGTATGATGAACGAGCCCAAAAGCAAGCAAGGCGATCTGAAGAAGATCCACCAAATGGTGGTATTGATCTACACTTTAAACTCACATATCGTATCGCTGGCCAGCTTTGCCAGGAGTTTTAAGAACAAGTACGGTGATGAAGATTTTCATGCAATAAAAGATGATATTACAGCAGAACTCGATGAAGCATTGTTGCTTATAGCGCACAAAGAAGTTGCTGAAGCCCTGCATTATGCCCCCATAGAATTAAAAGAGGAATTGGATGAACTCGTATCCAAGCGCAGGCTGGAGCTCCAACAGGGGCTGGTAGATACTGAAACCCGCCAGGTGCTGGTAGAATTCAAGCCCGTGGTAGACCAGTTTTTGTTTATCAGCCGCATTGCGGGGGATATTAAAAAACTGGCTAAAAGCTTTTAACGTTTAAAAGTGAGCAAGCCATGTTGGCTACCTGTGAAGATATCGCGGAATACCCTGTTTATATCTGACGAACGATGGGTTGCGGCAAGCCCGCAGAAGGGGTACATGGCCGTTACTGCAGTTCTGCAATGATTTACCAGGTGACGGCTTTTATCTGATATACCGGTGATACTTGTCCTGGAAAGCTTTCCCCGGGAAACGAGCTCGTCCCAGGATATTTGCACTCTCTGATAAAGCTGTGCTGCCAACTGATCTATTTTCTGCTGTTCTTTACCAATCCGCTCTAAAGCTACCTTGTAGGCGTCAGCACCCATTTTTGGTTGTCTCTTTTCAACAATGTCCAAAGCGAGTTCTGTAAAGTGGCGCGTCATTCCCAGTGTGTTAACCGCAATGGTAGATTCGGCCAGCGGCATGAAAGGGTATTGGTAAATGCTGTCTTTCAGACTTGCCTCCGCGGGGTCAATAACAAAGCTTTGTTCGAAAGGTACTTTGAGGTTCTTAACACTAAAGCTATGCCCCGCTGTAGCAACCAGTCCCATAGTGTTCCAGTCTTCGTGGATGATGACATCTTTTTTATTAAAAAAGAATGATCTTATTACCGGGCTGTTATCTTCATTTAATAATGGCGTACCATCTTCTTCAATCGTACAATTGGCTGTAAAATGAGTGAGGTGCGGAGCGCCCGTAGCATAGCGCCAGAAGCCGTTGACTATATACCCGCCTTTCACTGTTCCCGCCACTCCTCCTACCGCACCACTGCCGCCAAAACATACCCTGGGAGAAGAGAAAATAGAGGCCGCTTTCCTGCCGTGTATGTAACCTGCAAAAAGATTGGCACCTGCGCACAATGTTACGGTCCACCCCAGGCTGCCATCAATATACGCCAGCTGTTCTTCATACCGTAAGGCCTCAGGCAGATCGAGTTCAAGCCCGCCATAGGCACGGGGCAGAAACAGCTTAAACCATTTTTCTTCGTAAACCAGCTTCAGCAGCTTATTAGATAAGGCGCCTTTCTTTTCCGAAGCCCTGCACCAATTTCTTAATACATCAATGCGCCCGCTATTCAAAGCTAAAGGCTGTTTTTTGTTCATTCTTTTTAATGGTTTTGTTCCAGTCGATATAACCTAATACCGCGATAATGAAAAGAAAAAGGGTTAAGAGGGCATAGAGGGGCAACCCTTTATGAAACAATAAGGGAACAGCAAAGGCATTACTGATATTGAGCAGTATCCAGTTCTCTACTTTTCTTTTTGCCAGCAGCCACATACCCGCCCAGGCAGTAGCACTCACCCAGGAATCGAACACCGGAACGGTAGAATCAGTAAAACGCGTCAATACAAAATACAGGAGTGCAAAAGCACTTACTACAATACCAATAGTTTTAAGCCATTCGGTTTTAGTAGCGCGGCTTACCGGCGGAGCCTGGTGGTCTTTTCTTTTTTGCCACCACCACCAGCCATAAATGCTCATTACCAGGTAATACATATTCAAGGCGCTTTCGGCATACAGGCCCGAATGAAAAAAGATATAGGTCGATATGATAACCGAGACAATGCCGCAGGGATACAACCATATCTTATTGGCACGTGCCAGCAGCACTTCGGCCACGCCGAAGCTTACGCCCAGCCATTCCAGAACCGGTACGGCTTTGAGTTGCTGTAAAAAAAGCTGAAACCATTCACTCCCGTTCATAACAATGCATATTAAAACCCACGGAAGTATCATAGAAACGTTACCATCTATTCCCTACGCCGGCATTACCCGGATCAGGTTATTGGGTATGATCTCAGCCCGTAATATTAAGGCACCCCATGAGTACGGCAAAGATACTTATAAAATTTTTAGTTTGTATTTTTGCTCCATCAACGGCAACGAAAAATAAATTATTACAATTGATATCATTTTTCCATAAAATAGTCGATACACTTACTGAAAATAACATTCCTTAAATGTTATCCGGAAGTGTTGCTATGAGTGTATATGTGGTTCCTAGGGCGACAAGGGATTTTGATTTCGTGATTTATAATGCAGGATACCCCTGAACATATAAAAAATACAGCAAAAAATAGAGCTGCAGAAGGCACCGGGGGAACGGTTGTACGAGGCATTAAAAAGCAATGAGGAATTATTTATCGCCTGGAAAAAAACTAAAAAGACCTTAAATAGCGTCAGCAACGATCACCACTCTTGACCCTCAACTTAGTTTGATGGTACTGCCTTTCAGCACTTTTATTGCCGATCCTTCAGCCAGTAAAACCGACTGCGGGTGCATATGATTCAGAAACCCAAATAGAGGTCCGTACGACAATTCAAAGTCAACGCTAATGGTATAGTCAGTTACCTTATAAGTTTGCCATCGGGGATGTTGCACTTCATACTCCCCCGTTTTTGATGATCCTCTTTGCGTATAGCCCCAGTAGTGCTCGGTTATAAATTCGGCCTCACTGCCTGGCGTAATGTCCTGGGGTATCGAACTGGCCTGAATAATCATCTCATGCCATTGCTGCTTCTTCCACCCATAACGGATCACCTGTTCGTCTTCGCCGATCTGCCAGTCATGGCGCATGGGCAGCGCTTCATAGTTTTCTCCATATATGTTGTTAGCCACCCAGGCAATCATGGTTTTAGGCACTATTTCCTTAATAAATACCACGCCACGTTTCCATTTACTGCCGTCTTTGTAGCGTACATAGAATCGCAGGTTGACCTCTTCAAAATTTATATGGCCGGGTATTTTTATACCCAGCAGTTGGGTTTGTAGAAACATAAAGCCCACCAGGCTTACATAACAGGCTCCGTTCCAGGTATCCAGCTCTGTTTTGTACGGAAGGAATGGCTTTAATACAGCCGGCTCAATCGTATAATTAGCCATGGCCAGTTTACGCCATTCGGCGGATAAAAAGGTTGACATGAACGGTTTTAATTGTTATAAGCCCTAACGGTTTTGAATAAATAATACCGGGCCATTCATTTTACTATTTCATTCCCTCTAACTCCTTTTTATAAGCTAAACCCGCCTGCTGCACATACGGGCAGGCATTTCAGTATTACTTCATTCCTTCCAATTCCTTCTGCAACCTGAACATCTCATCTCTTAACCTGGCGGCTTCCATAAAGTCGAGGTCGCGTGCTGCTTTTTCCATTTCTTTTTTAGTTTTAGCAATGACCTTTTCCATTTGCGGGATGGTTTTATAAACTATCTCATCCTCCGCTGCCACAGTTACAAGGTCCTCGTCAAATCCAATAGCTAAAGGTTCTTTTTCGTCAAAGCCTTTGATATCCAACACGCTGGTTTGTTTGAACACATCTTCTTTAGACTTAACTACGGTACGTGGGGTGATGTTGTGTTTGATATTATATGCAATTTGCTTTTCACGGCGGCGATTGGTTTCATCGATAGTGCGCTGCATGCTGCCTGTCATCGTATCTGCATAAAAAATCACCTTGCCGTCTACATTTCTTGCCGCACGACCTGCGGTCTGTGTCAATGATTTTTCATTACGTAAAAAACCTTCCTTGTCTGCATCCAGTATGGCTACCAGGCTTACCTCCGGCAGATCCAGGCCTTCTCTCAACAGGTTCACACCTACCAATACATCAATCTCCCCCAAACGCAGCTGGCGCAGGATTTCCACGCGCTCCAAAGTATCGACCTCACTGTGAATATATTTGGATTTTATATGGATCCGGTGCAGGTATTTATCCATTTCTTCTGCCATACGCTTGGTTAATGTTGTTACCAGCACCCGGTCGCCCTTCTTTACGGTTTTATCAATTTCATCCAACAGGTCATCGATCTGGTTAATACTGGGTCTCACTTCAATAGGAGGATCCAGCAAACCGGTAGGCCGTACTACCTGCTCGGCAATCACGCCGCCGGTTTTTTCCAGCTCATAAGTATCCGGGGTCGCGGATACATAAATCACCTGGTTTTGCAGGCTTTCAAATTCATGGAAATTCAGCGGACGGTTATCCAGGGCTGATGGTATGCGGAATCCATAATCCACCAGGATCAGTTTCCGGCTCCGGTCACCGCCGTACATACCGCTGATCTGTGGCATGGTCTGATGGCTCTCATCCACGATCATCAGGTAGTCTTTAGGAAAATAATCCAGCAGGCAGAACGGGCGCGTGCCTGGTTGCCGCCTGTCGAAAAAGCGGGAATAGTTCTCAATGCCATTACAGTATCCCAATTCCTTGATCATCTCAATATCATATTCTACCCGTTCTTTAATACGCTGGGCTTCTATCAGCTTGCCGGTGCTGGTAAAATACTCCACCTGCGCCGTCATTTCATCCTGGATCTCATAAATTACCTGCTGCAGCATATCCTTAGGCGCCACATAAAGGTTGGCAGGAAAAATCGCAGCATTCCCGATGGTCGAAATCCGTTTATTCGTCGTCACTTCAATGGTCTCGATCTCTTCAATTTCATCTCCGAAAAAGGTTACCCGGTAACCATAATCCACGTAGGGAAGGTTGATATCCACCGTATCGCCTTTTACCCGGAAAGTACCGCGATTAAATTCAACGGTTGTACGGGTGTATAAGGAATTTACCAGGCCATGCAAAAAAGCCTGGCGCGAAATGGTCTGTCCCCGCTCAATGCGGATAATGCTGTTTTCATAATCAGCCGGGTTCCCCGCGCCATAAATACAGCTTACAGATGCTACCACTATGATATCTCTTCTGCCACTTAATAAACTGGTGATAGTACGCAGCCTGAGTTTGTCGAGTTCCTCGTTAATAGCCAGGTCCTTTTCTATGTAGGTGTCACTTACCGGCAAGTAGGCTTCGGGCTGGTAATAATCATAGTAAGATACAAAGTACTCAACCGCGTTCTCAGGAAAAAACTGTTTAAACTCCCCATACAGCTGCGCTACCAGGGTTTTATTGTGGGTAATGATCAACGTGGGCCGCTGTGTATTTTGTATCACGTTGGCCATGGTGAACGTTTTGCCGCTGCCGGTTACACCTAGCAGGGTTTGATATTTTTCTCCATCAAAAACGCCTTCTGTTAGTTGTGCGATCGCCGCAGGCTGATCGCCGGCGGGCTGGAATAGGGTATGTAATTTAAATGGCACTGGTAAAAATTGTATTTGAATGAGAACGTACTTCCATCTTTTGCCCATACATTTTACAAAAAATGGATAAAGAAATCAAAAAGAGCTACTCCCGCTGAAAAAAATATAACAAATATACTGGGGGAAGTCGGGAGAATAAAGTGGAATATTACAGCCGCTTCCATTTACAAAAAATACCAGCTTGTTGGTGAGAAGTTGATAAAGGTTGCATTGTTAAGGATTCTTTAAGAAAAAAATGACAATCAGTTGATTATGCACGTTTTTTTTAATGTGGTTTTAATGTGGGCATCCTTTATTCTAATTGAATTCTAATTTGAGCTTTATATGGTTCTAATACCGCTGTAATAGCTTTGTTCAGGTTGAAACAGGTAAAAATGCAATTGGTTTTACCATTTAAAAAAGGAACAGAATGAAGCAGACTTTTATAATAATAGCGGCAGTTTTTGCTGCACTTGCTTGTTTATCATTTACGATCAAGGCTTATCATGACCCGGAAACGGTTATTCTGGGCGCCTGGAAAGAAGTGCATTGGGAATATGACAGGGTGTATCATAGCGCTCATATCAACAGGGCGATTAGTTCAGATGCAAAGGAAGTAAAGGAAATGTCTGCTACAGACCTTGGCATTATTGATGCAGAGAGCTGGGTGTTTCATCCGGATGGCAGCCTTACTTTGAATAGCCGTACTAAAAAGAAGCAGGCCGGCTGGAAAATTAAAGGACGCGGCAATATATTGATGATCACCTACGATAACAACAGGGTTGAACGATACAATATAGCCAGGCTCACCAAGGGTAAGCTGGAGTTGAACTTTGATACAGATGCAAACATTCGTGGTATCGCAAAGGTTAGTTGCGTGAAAATCTAAAAAATATGTTGCGTAAATATAGTAATAGCAGGACATTGGCAGACAACGTCAGATTGGGCGTATTGACAGCCCTGGTGGCGGGTATGGTCAATGTGGCCTCCCTGTTGATATTTCTTTCCTTCTCGTCTAATGTTACCGGTTATTTTGCCATTTTCGCATCAGAACTGGTAAGTGGTAACGTGTACCAGATCGCGCTGGTAGGCTCCTGGATATTCCTTTTCTTTTTCGGGAGTTTTGTATCCAATTTCCTGGTCATCAACTTGTCCGAAAGAAATAAATACCTGGCGCATGCGCTTCCTTTACTGCTCGAGCTGGCTTGTATTCTGGCCGTAGGCATTTATGGCACTTATGGATATAAGGGATCCTTACACGAGTCAGAACTCATGCTGTCCCTGATGCTTTTTGCAATGGGCCTGCAAAACGGACTTACGGCGAGCATTTCAAATTTTGCTGTGAAGACAACGCACCTTACGGGCGCTACAACCGACCTGGGGGTGCTGGCGTCCATGTTCACCAGTAAAAAATTCAGGAACAAAAGAGAATTAAGGGATAAAGCCACGTTGATCTTTTCTATTGCCATATCCTACGTAGCAGGGGGTGTGCTTTTTGCTTTGTTCTATAAAACATTACAATTTAAGATGTTCTTCATTATCAGCGGTTTTTTGCTGGTGGTGATCCTGTACGATTCTTATAAGGTCTGGATCTTAAAATTAAAACGTTTCCGTATCAACCGGCGGCATAAAAATGTGATGGTACCTTCTTACACGAAGCAGCAGTAATATACTCTTCTTACTGGGATAGGTGTCGTTTTAGGTGGAAATCAACCGACGGCCAATTGCCTGAGACGTTTTCCTTTCTGTTTTTCGGGGCTTCTGGCCCCCCACACTGCATTTACTATTTCTTAGAGATCGGGTATTTTTGCCCAGGTTACAACTGCTTACTGCGCCGGGTTAAGAGGCGTGCTATTTTTTTTTTTTAAAAGGATGGGGCAATGGATGAAACTATAAAACTACAAAGTAACGTTTTGGATTTAAGCGTAGCGTGTGAAGATGACTCAGCCATCACATGAACAATATTGAAAACAAAATGACTTAAGAACGACTTCCTTAATATTTTGTACATAATTCCGTAATAATTACATAACCCGTTTATGGGGTAGTATTTTTAATGCAAAGCCCACCTTTGCGGCCAAATAAAAACTACCATGCGAAAGGGTTTACTACTGCTTGTATTTTTATCAGCTATTATCTATGCGAAAGCCCAAAACATTGTTATTACGGGCCTGGTAAAAGACAAAGATAATCTGGCGCTTCCCGGTGCTACGGTTAAATTGCTTCCCCAGGGCAGTTATACGTATACCGATTCCAAGGGCCATTTTGAGTTTCTGAATATCAGGGAGTCCGACAGTATTATTGTGGAAGTGTCTTATATCGGGTACCAAAAGCTGGTTAGAACTTTTTTTGCAAATCGTAAAAACCTGGATGTCACGATTACATTGGATGATAGTGGTATGCTGGATGCGGTAGTAGTGGTAGGCGACCGGCTTCGCGGACAGATGAAAGCGCTGAACCAGCAAAAGAGCGGCGGCAATATTACCAATATTGTATCGGCCGATCAGGTCGGCCGTTTTCCCGATGCTAATATTGGAGATGCCTTAAAGCGGATACCCGGTATTACCATGCAAAATGACCAGGGCGAAGCGCGTAATATTATTGTGCGTGGCCTGGCTCCGGAGTTAAACTCCGTAACCATCAACGGCGACCGTATTCCCTCGGCCGAAGGAGACAACCGTAATGTGCAAATGGACCTGATTCCTTCGGATATGGTGCAAACGATCGAAGTAAATAAAACATTGACACTTGATATGGAC
>JBQGCI010000407.1:0-6970 GCA_052038405.1 Acinetobacter pittii | reverse complement strand
TTCAGGTAACCATAGTCTGCCGACAAACGGTTATAGAACTGGGAATTATCAGATTCTGAAAAGCTGTGCTGGATTTTGGCATTGGCATAGGTTCGCCTGGTGATGCCATCGGCGCTACCCCCGCGGCCGCCAAAAAATATCCGGAAGTTCGACTTGAACGTATTTTCAAGGAAAGCGTTTTCGCCGGTGCCTTCTTCTTTGTTGATATTATTAATACCTGCTGCTATACCGGCCTGCGTTCGCTTATTATAAAACTGCATCACACCATCGCCCGTATACCTCTCATCGGTTCCATAGCCTGCCCCTATTTTTCCAAACATACCTTTTTTCTTATCGTCTTTTAGCTTGATGTTCATGGCATACAGGGAATCGGTTTTTTGTTCAGACTGCTGAACTTTCGACAGGTCTTTCTCCTGGTACAATTGAATTTTTTCAATAGCATTTTTGGGCAGGTTCTGCGTAGCCGTTTGTGCTGCTCCACCAAAGAACGGTTTTCCATCCACATATACTTTTTCCAGCTTGCGCCCATTCATGGTGATGGTTCCATCGCCCCAAACTGTCAACCCCGGCACCCGCATCAGCATGTCTTCTACCACTGCGTTTGAATCTAACTTAAAAGCGTCCGGGTTGATTTCCAGTGTGTCGCCGTTCATTCTTATAGGTTGCACTGCTTTCACTACAACTTCGTCCATTTCATTTTCCGCTTTTTGAAAGAGGAACAATTTTTTAAAATCAGTGATTAAATTTAAACTGTCCAGCAAAAGACTTTTTACCAATGGCCGGTACCCTGTGTGGGATACGATCATATACAAGGGTACTTTCGGGGGTAAATTTTTAATATCGAATTCGCCCGATGTATTGCTGAGCTGGAACTCTACAATACTGGAGTCAGATTGTTTATAAACCGATATGGAGGCCGATTGTAAAGCGTAATCGTTAATGGAGTCGTAAATGGTTCCCTTAATGCCTCCCGTCGTTTTTTGTGCCATCAAAACCGTTGGGAAAATGGCTACCAGGCATTGCAGTAAAAAAGTTCTCATTATTGGGCGGGTGATGGTTTTACTTTAAGTTTAATGATAATGGCGTTGTCAAATTTGTCGAGCCTGGCAAGCAACGCCTGTATTGAGGCCGGAAGGTCTTTGTTTTGCGCCATCAGTTTTTGTTTTTCTTTCAGCAGTTCGGCACTCGAGATCCTGGTGTATACATACTCGTCATCCTGCGCTGTTATAGAAGCAAATATTTTCGGGGGCATAAAATATACCACGCTGTCCGTGGTTACTTTTCCTATATCATATAGCTTACGATCGGTAGTATTGAATACAAGACTTTTCGAGCTGTAGTTCACGGCACTTGTTGAAAAGAACAGCAGGTGCCGGTGCTTGAGGATGTTGTTGAAATCTGATATTACCTTATTGTTTTTGTTTACCGCAGCATTGTATTCGATGTTATTACGAAATAAAGTCGAATTAAAATCCCCCGTCATGGTCTGATCGGCAGGGAATACAAATGAGTATTGCTCATAAAGCGAATCAGGCGTCAGCCTGTAAATTGTATGATCAAACCGTTTTTGTACCAGCATTGCAGCATCGTTTGTGCTACTGATGGTAAAGTCTACATTATCATAAAACGGTGGGAGCTTCGGCAGGTTTACAAACGGAAAGTAGGATTTCACTATTTTGTTATCCTTGATAAGGTTAAGATGGTAGGCGACAGTATCTTTCATGTATTTATTATACCGTCCGTTTAATGCAATATAATATCCATTGAAATATACAAGTTCATTGAGTGCATATCGTGGCACCGGCAGCTTTTGCACGGTAAAACTGTTATTAGCATCCGGCATCAGTAATTCCAGGCTAACATACTTTGAAAAATCGGTTCGGGCAGATCGCGCTATCATCTGCTGCGCCTTTAGTTCGGGTATCGTATAGTTTTTATTTACAGATTTGATAAAAAAGGCTTTTTTTTCCAACGAGTATTGAATGTCCTCAATGCGATAATTCTTTTTCCTGTACTTAAACAGGAATTTGCCTTGTTTGCTGAAAACCAGTACTGCATTGGAATTGTTGTCGACTACCGCAAAATGATAAGGTGTGACCACAAAATTCTGAACATTGTTAAAGCTGCTGGCTTTGATAGTCTCCAATGGTATCAGTTCCGCTTCAGAAAACAGCAACGAGGCCTTAAAGCCTGGGGCATTTTCAGGATTGAGGTATAGCGCTTTGTCCTGCCCCCATATAAATACAGGACAGATGGCCAGGCAGGCAACCCAGGTCAATATTCTCATAAACTATTTTGCGCAAGATAGATATCTTCATTGATCTACGAATGATTCGTAATTGTTTTAACGTATTATTATGAAAATGAGCCTTTTCAAGCGCATTGATTAGCAGAATATTATAGGCTACCGTAAAGGAATCCTGGACAAGATATGGTATTCTCCGGGAGGGAGTTGGGCATTGTAGCTATTACCAGCCGTTGTTACGGTGCCGTTATTATGAGCTGCATCATACCAGGTGCCTGCAGCTCCCATATCTATGGCCGCTGTTCGGGCAGTAACATCGAAGTTGCCTGCCACAACAACAGTATTAGTTCCGTCGGTTAGTTTAATATATTTTATTGGGCCGGCAAGGTTATGCGAAACGCTGGCGGATCTGAAAATACTATTGTTCTTTTTCAGGGAAATGAACCTTGCAAAATTATTTTTCAGCGCCATTCTGTTCGTTTGTGTATTATAATTCCACAGAACAGGTTTGGGTCCCGTACGTCCACCCTGGTCAATAGAAATATCATATCCCAGCTCGCCAAACTGCCATATCATTTTAGGGCCGGGCATCGCGAACAAAAACGCGGCGCAGAGTTCCTGCCTTTTTAAAGCAGTACTCAGATCTTTTATGTTATAGGTGCCGGCAGCATTACCAAATTGCAGGTTTTTATACATCATGCGCTCTTCATCGTGGCTCTCCATGTAACTTACCAGGCCATCTGGCCTGGTGAAGCCGTGTGTGGTGAAGAGGCCCCGATTAAAGTTCGAGTTGGGCAACCATCCCATACTGGCTTCCATAAAAGAATGGTTCAGGTTATTCCAGAGCATCATGCCTTCAGCAGCAAGCAGCTGTTCTTCTTCATCGCTGCATAGGTGTTCGAGTATTACATAAGCATCAGGATCAATGGATCTGATGTAATTATTGTAATCTTTCAATATGGCAATCCGGCTGTCATCTTTTGCGCTCATCGCGGCATCGGTCGAAGTGATTTTTTGTGTAAACCCCTTGGTGAAATCGAACCGGTAGCCGTCTATTTTATATTCCTGCATCCAAAACCTGAGCACGTCTTTTACAAAGGCGCGGGTAGCCATGCTTTCATGATTAAAGTCGTTGCCAAATTTTATAGCACTGTGCGGCGCTGTAGCATTGAACCAGGGATTATTGGCCGCGGGCCTGCCATTGGCAGCATCCCAATACAATTGCACCATGGGCGACTGTCCCTCCGCATGGTTAAAAACAACATCGAGTATGACCGCAATGCCTTTAGCATGACAGGCGTCTATGAAGGCTTGCAGCATTTGTTTGCTACCATAATATTTATCCAGCGCAAAACAGAAGGAGGGATTATATCCCCAGCTGCTGTTGCCTTCAAATTCGTTCACGGGTAATAGTTCAATGGCATTTACACCCAGCTGGCTTAGATAATTAACGGTATCCTTTAAGGTCTGATAGTTATTGGCTCCCAGGAAGTCGCGTAAAAGCAGTTCGTAGATCACCAGGTCGTTTTTGGCCGGCCGGGTAATAGCTGGCGTAGTCCAGTTATAAGAAGGCTGATGAGCCTTCATGGTGCTAACGATACCAGTTGTTTTCCCTATTGGGTAAGTGCCAAAATTAGCATAATTGGCGGCCGGTATGGATGGGTCATGACTAGGGTCTAACACTTTTTCGGTATAGGGGTCAGCAATTTTAATCGTTCCGTCTACCCAAAACTGGTAAGCATATTCGGTGTCAGGATTCAGCCCATCCAGTTGTATCCACCAGGTATTGCCGTCGGCAGTGCGTTTCATATAGCTGTCGGCGGTTGCCGTCCAGTTATTAAAATCCCCGATCGCATATACATAATTTTTTTGCGGAGCATATAATGCCAGTATAGCAGACCTGCCGTTATTCAAAAACGTTACGCCATTAGGTTTGGCACCTGTTGGTAAGGCTGCCGTGGTCACTGCGCCGCCTGCGGTGAGCTTAAAAGATTCCTGTACCGAACCATTGGCAATTATTTTTACGACCTGCTCGCCTATAGCGGTGATGGTTGCTTTGCCGGTGATCTGTGTGGCATTGGTTGCGTTGGCCAATTCAACATCGTTGAGCGTGAGTTTCAGGTTGGCCGGCTGCGAGGTTACCCCGCTTATTTCCAGTTGTTGTCCTACAGTGAAATTGGTTTCAATGGGGGATGGCGTCAGCGTGGGAGCCATTTCCGGGCGTAGAAAACGTACCTGTAAACCATTGTTGTAAACAGGTATATAAATATCGCTTCCATCGGCATTGCGCCCAACGATACTGGCGTCTGTATTTTTAAAGACCATGGCTATTTTTAATATTTGTTCTCCCGCTGGAACCTTGAAAAAAGTTTGGGGCGTAAGGGTAATAGAGTAGCTGCCGTTGGTCTGGCGGATCATTTTGGAAGAGGGGTCCGCTGTATTGAAATCGCTTTTTACATATTTCCAGTTACCGTTACTGGAGTTGGTAATTACGCCCCAGTGGATATACACATCTCCGGCGAAGCCGCTTAACCCGGCGTTTCCCTTGGCAGGATTAAAGTATATAGTAACCGGCTCTGCCGCAACAGGAAAATTTTTGTTGGTAGTAACGAGGCCCGTTTGCGCAACGGGCGTTGTTACAGGTGGCTCCGGCTCGGGTGTCTTGCCCGGATCTGTTTTTTTACAACTCAGGCTGATAACCAGGAGGAGCATGGGAAATAGCAATCCTTTCATTTGTTTTTTATTTGTGCATAATCGTCGTACCGATGGGGACGCATCTGTTTTGCAAAGCGGGTTCAATAACCATTTCGGGATGCCCGACCCTATGCATGCTTCGGCCTGCGGCATGATACAATCGGGTATGGCAAAGCAATATCAGTGACGAGCGTATTAATGTGTATTTAATACACAAATGTAGGGAAGTTTTTATATTACCCTTTACTTTTTTGCTACTAAAAGAATTTTTGCAATGTTTGCCTTATTAGGAAAATTACATTAGGTTTGTGTATATCGAACACATTGTAAAAGCCATGACGAGTAATCCCCTGTTAAAAAGTGCAGCTGTAGAAAAAAGTAGCCACCTGGAGTATTTTAATATTGCGGTGTCGGTAGACTGTGTGATTTTTGGTTATGAAGACAAGGAGCTGAAAGTATTACTGATACAGTCGGATCTGGAGGAGTTTTCGGGTTTATATTCTTTACTGGGCGACCTGGTGAAGCCGGACGAGGACCTCGATGCCGCGTCTTACCGGGTGTTGAAAGACCGTACCGGTTTGGATGATGTGTTTTTGCAACAGGTACATACTTTTGGAAGTGTGAACCGGCATCCATCGGGCCGGGTAGTAAGCACCGCCTATTATTCGCTGGTAGATATTAACAGCCATAAGCTGAATATTGATAGTAACGATTTGCATTGGCATGCCGTTAAGGGCATTAAGAAGCTGGCCTTTGATCACAAACAAATTATTGACACCTGTATCAAAATGCTGCGGGAGCAGATCATGGAACACCCGGTAGTGCACAACCTGCTACCAGAAAAATTTTCGCTGCGAGCCTTGCAGGAATTATATGAAGCCATTTTAGGAACACCATTGGACCGCAGGAACTTCAGGAAAAAGATTGCTTTAAAGAGTTGGCTATCAGAATTAGATGAGCTCGAGGAGGATGTAACACACCGGCCAGGCAAGCTGCACAAATTCAAAACCCAGGCAGCCCAATTATCTGTTTCTAAAAAGGGATAAAAAAATATTCCGGATATGTGTACTTAATACACATAGTATTCCTACCTTTGTTTTCGGATCGAAAATCTATTGTGTACCTGATACACATAATTACTTGAGAAATTAACATTGTTTGTCTATGCAAGGAAAAAGATTGCGTGCGTTTTTAACGCCACTGATGCTGATTTGCGTGCTTACTGTTTTTGCGCAAACACGTGAAGTAACCGGTACGGTTACTGAAGATGTATCCAACCTCCCTGTTTCCGGTGCTACTGTTGAAGTAAAAGGGACCAATTATGCAACCGTTACCGATTCTGCCGGGAATTACCGTTTGATGGTGCCTGAAGGCAGCAGTACACTGGTATTTTCTTTTGTGGGATACACCAACCTGGAGTTACCGGTTACAGGCACGGTTGTAAATGCTGTTCTGGTACATACTACCGGATCCATGGAAAGTGTGGTGGTCATTGGTTATGGTACCGCCCGGAAAAAAGATCTGACGGGCGCGGTGGCTACTGTTTCCGCCAAAGATTTTCAGAAAGGAAACATTACTACACCCGACCAGCTGATTGCAGGTAAGGTTTCGGGTGTAGCCATTACATCCAATGGCGGTCGTCCCGGACAGGGAAGTACCATTCGGATCAGGGGTGGTTCTTCCTTGAATGCAAGTAATGATCCCTTAATAGTTATAGACGGTGTGCCTGTTGATAACGGAACGATCAGTGGTGCTGCTAATCCACTTAGTTTTATTAACCCGAACGATATAGAAAGCTTCACCGTTTTAAAGGACGCTTCTGCATCTGCCATATATGGCTCAAGAGCTAATAACGGGGTTATCATCATCACTACTAAAAAGGGAAAAGCAGGCAGGATTAAAGTTTCTTATAGTACTAATAACTCACTGTCTATGCTGGCAAAAAAACTGGATGTACTAACCGGTTATCAGGTAAGAGAGATCGTGAATCAATACGGAAGCGAGCTCCACCAAGGGCAGGTGGGAACGGCA
>JBQGCI010000406.1:0-2636 GCA_052038405.1 Acinetobacter pittii | reverse complement strand
CGTTTGCCCGGTTGTTCCCGGCTATGTACTCTTGATGACAGCATTTCCGATAGCACAGCCGAGGCATCGCCGCAGGTTACAATACTGCGTTTTTAACTCTACGAACGCTTGTGAGTCGTACGCATTTTTATTTAACACACCTAATTGCTGAAAACCCCGGGTAACAGAATTCCTCTCTGCCGGTATAGCTTCCAGCCATTGCAAAGCTTTTTCCTTTATTGCTCCGTTATGGTGCTTTTTGCCATAAGCAAACAACATGGGTACTACCGTATTAATGACAATATTGTTAACCATGTCCTCACCTATTGGCTTTTTCAGGAACTTAGGATCATCAATTAAGGTATAATGATAGTTCCAAAAATCGTTAGGGGTAACCTCAAACCACTTTTTAACCGCAGTGAGTTGAGACGTTTCAACAATGCGGGAAAAAAGGTGAGCCGAATTATGTATTAAAGCGCTTAACTGAGCCAGGCGAATGGTGGGGAAATTACCAGGCCGCATCCTGAGAAAATGCACAGGGAATACAACCGGCCTGAGTTTGTATTTCATGCTTAAGAAAGTGTATTCTTTATGCAATAGTACCACATACTTATCCTGGTACTTTGCGCCGTTTAACAGCCCTGCCTGTCCGAGCAATAGAGCTTCTAACTGTATCAAATTATTTTTATAACGGGCCAGCAATTTAACAGGAATACTTTTTGCGATGGCTTCAAAGGTTTCAGCATTGGTTTTGGTTCCGAAATTACGGGCCAGCAACCACCAGAAACTTTCCTCCCAGTGCTGTTTACTGCCGGATAAGTAGTCTTCAATCAGCAAGGCTTTACGATGCAGTCTTTCTGCAACCAACCGGTCTTTCCAGCTCCTTATAATGAGCCCATCGACCTTATGGATAAGTTGTTCACAGGCTATAAACCGTTGAGACAGCATCAGGCTGTTATACCGTCTTATAAGAATGCCCGGTATCAGTCCTGAGAGTTCCAGCACCGGCAGCTCATTTCGGGTCACGTCATCTTCGTAAACCACATGCAGGATAACATTTTTATAATTATCATCCGCGCTATGGCCATGCTTTAACCAGTCGGAAGTTCTGATATGCAACTCAACAGTGCCGGCCCATAGGGTACGTCCTATTTTAACTTTGGCATTGCTGAAATCAGGCCCCTGGTTGGTATTGAGCGTTCCGGGATGAATGATCTCTACAGGTTCGCCCTGCACTGTAAACAGGTTTAGTTTATTGAAGTACTGAAACTTCCAGATAAACTGCAGCAGGTTTTCGTTCATAGGTATCTTTTATAGGTGATGATTCGCCTATAAAGATATTAAATATTGGCCAATGCTTTAACAACCCTGTTAACGGGGAGCCCCATTACATTGTAAAAGTCCCCTTTTATAGACCGGATGCCTACTACGCCGATCCATTCCTGGATGGCATAAGCCCCGGCCTTATCATAGGGTTGGTACTTCTCCACGTAAAACAGTATCTGTTCGGGTGTCAGCGGGTTAAATGTCACTTCCGTTACGTCCGCGAAAAGCAGCTGCTTTTCTCCTTTTAAAATAGCAACACCGGTTACCACCTCATGCGTATTTCCCTGCAACCGGTTTAGTGTATGAATAGCTTCCTGTTGACCAGCAGGCTTGCCTATAATGTTTTCATCCAGTACTACTACGGTATCTGCTGCAACAATTATTTGATCCTTACCCACTTCTTCCTGTACCGCTTTTGCCTTTTTTAATGCAATATATGTAGCGGCGTCTGTACTCTTTATGCCAACGGGAAAGGTCTCATCTACCGGTTTAACTATTATTTCAAAAGCAACCTCTGCCCACTCAAGCAATTGCTTTCTGCGGGGCGATGAAGATGCCAGCACGATTGTATCCAACATAAAAAATTATAAATAAAAATAAAAAAGCAACATAGATAAAATGCCTGTCAACATGGCCATTTTGGTATAGCCGCTTAGCTGGTGATAATCGGCTGTTGTTTGTGCACCAAGCAGCTTTCTGAAAATATATAGCAAGGGCATAACAATAGCAATAAGACAATATACTACCGCCCACCACCACCTGAACTGCAATACATAAAACTGGATCACTAACAGCATTATGATCAGAATGGTCAGCCATACCGTCACATATACCTTGGTAGCATTAATACCCCAAACTATCGGCATCGTTTTACAACCAAACTTCTGATCTCCCGGCATATCCTCTATATCCTTCACTGCTTCTCTTATGAGGGAAATAATAAATGCAAATCCGGCGTAAAGAATAGTGAACCTGAATAACCTAATCTGCCCCGGGTCGTTATGACTGAATGCATGCTGAAGAGAATATTTGGAAAGGAAAATAATAACGATCGTCCAGGCGGTTAGTAAAGAAACAATGATATTGCCTATTAACAAGTCTTTTTTGAACCTGGCTGAATAAAACCAAAGTAAAATCACACAAACCAGGTTGGCAATCACCAGGTACCACCGGGCAAAAACATTTACGGCTACCGCCGTACAAATAATGCCTGCCGCACTTAAGCCCAGATGCCAGGCCAGCGCCCAGCGGCGACTCAGTTTTCTATCGAGTATCATTTTATCCGGCTTATTCACCAGGTCTATGTTGATGTCGAAATAGTCGTTGATAAT
>JBQGCI010000405.1:0-4203 GCA_052038405.1 Acinetobacter pittii | reverse complement strand
ATTTCTAACACCGGTTGTATAGTAGTCAGGAACAATGTCCATCATCTTTGTACTTGCTTGCTGATACATTGCATTAGCCTTTAGCTCACCTTTTTTATGTAGCATCCATTTGGCCACCAGTTGCGGAGACAGCAGCCAGTTATTTCTGACGCTGATGTTTTGGTTTGAATTAAAAGACGTTTGCAGCATACTGGTACGCAATTGGGAAACCAGTTCTGTTTTGTGGCCCGTAAGGGTATATTTTGTAAGAGCTGCAATATTGCTGGTTGTAAATTGCAAATGGTTTGAAAAACCCTGGGGTGATAGTTGCTCACCATTTTCCCGGCCTAATAAGAGCTCTGTAACCAACTGGCGTTGCTCCTTTTCATACGAGATAGACGCCTCAAAAACATTCCTGTTTTCTGACTTTGACAAGTAGTGGGTAACAAACCCCCAGTACTGAAGGTCATTTTTTATTTTTTGCGCTACCCCCCTAACGGCGCTTTCCTGGAACAGGTCCTGGTAGTAGTATTGATCTATATAATAATGCAGGGGAGACCGTTCCTGCAGCCATCGCAGCGAGCTCACCAGCGCTTTGTTTTCTGATATCTTTTGAGTGTATGAAAGATGGTGGTTGGTTGAAAAACCTGTTTTGCCGGTCGTTTCATTAGATGCCAGCCCGTTAAAAGAAAGACGGGCATTATCCTGCTGATGAAGTGAGCCTAGCCTCCCGGTGTAAGAAAACATAGACCTACTGTTAACATCATACTGAAAGTTCCATTTTGTGAAGTAGTTGTCTATTTGCTTTTCATAAGAATAATCCTGTGTATTGTTTATTTGAATATTTTCTATGCTATAATCCTGAACCTCTTTTTTCGTGAAAAACTTGCGTGTAGGGTTGGCAAAGCCGATCCATTTTATTTTTAAAGCAGATGTTGGGTTGAAAATAGCGTTGACTGATAACAGTTTATCTTTATTGAAGTTGGTAAGCTGGTAATCGAAATTAGGAAGGGAAGGCGTATTGTCGATAATGGTAGGTGTTGAAACCTGAGTGCCTATTTGTCCGGGCTCCTCGGGGCTGTTATCCTGAACCAGATGGTTGATACTGCTCACTGCATCTACACCGTTGTTGTTGGCTGCTCCCAGCAGGAAATATTTGTTCTTTTTGCTGAAGTTCATCAGGCTTGCATGAACATTGTAAAAATCAGCAGGAGCGATGCTTCCGGCAGCAGACAGGTAACCCATCCATTCTTTTTTTGCGTTGTCTTTCAACGTCAGGTTCAGCGCTACTTTGTCAGAATGTTCTACGCCTTTCAGATGTTTATTGTTAGAGTAACGTTGCAATACCTGAACTTTCTCGATTGGTTTGACTGACATATTTTGGGTAAGTAACCGATACCCTTTTTCAAAAAAGTCGTCACCCTCAACCATTACTTTTTCTACTTCTTTCTGTCCTATTTTAACGCTTCCATCTTTGCCAACCTGTAAACCCGGTATTTTTTTTAGCAGGTCCTCTACGGTTTTTTCATTACCCTGCAGGTAATTTTTTACATCCAGCTCAATAGTATCTTTTTTGAATAAAGCACTTCTTTTTCCGTACACGATAACCTCTTTCATGATGGTGGGTTCTCCTTCAGTAAGTTGAACATTCACTTCAATATCGCTGGCGTCGGCTACAATGTTTCGGGATACCTGGTAATAGGAAAATGCTCTGAAGTTAAGGGTGAGCGCTCCTTTCTCCCGGGTGTGTAATTGGTAGTTGCCGCCAGCATCTGAGAATGTATAAGCCAGTATCCGCGAAGTGTCGGTATTTTGCAGGTCGACGCGGATGCCGTGCAGGGGCAAACCCGTTTTTGCATCAGATAATTTCCCCCTTATATATACCTGTCCGCTGACAGCATAACAGCAGGCATGCCAACATATCAGTAACATTAAAAACCCCCGCATTACCAACCTTATGGTTTAGCTGATTCCCATTCATACACCTGCTCAACAGTGCCCCTTACTTTTTCGTTTGTTGTATTATCTATTTCCACACCTGGTGGCAGTTTGCTTTGAATGACGCGCATTTTCTCTTCTATAACGGCTTCTTCACGCTTGATCAGCTTTTGCAATGTTATCAATGGTAAGTTATTGATATAATTCATGTTTACCGGAATGGAGCCTTTATACGGGTATTCCACTTTGCTGAGCATCCAATAGTTAGGATGAGCGCTCTCATTAAACAGTAATACAATCAGACCGGGTAAGCCACCAAATTTATAAGGTCCGGCAGGTATTGGAATGTCATGGGTGTAGTATGCAACCAATGTGGCTCCCCTGTACCTGGCAGTGGCTTTATGGCAGGTATAATTAGTTATCTTTTCCGTTTCAGTATAATTAGTGTTCCATTCCAATGTCGGAAAACTGTCGGTAAGCCGGTAGTTTTTTCCTTCAAGAGAACGGGTCTCCAATAACCGGCGTTGCCCCGCCCTTTGTACGATGACGTTCCTGAAAATAGTTCCCATATCTATCGTAAAAACACCTTCTGAAGCGGAGGCTTCGTCTGGTGCCACTTCTTCTTTCGCTTTTTTTTGTTGAGGAACAGAGTCCCGTACTACGGTCTTGGCGTCTTTGTCATAATATACATGTTCTTTAAAGATCGCCATAGGAGAGGGCATATAATCGTACTCGGCGTATAGCTGTTGTGCTTGCAGTTGGTTAGATACAAACCAAAGAGAAAAAGCGATCAGGTAATGTTTCATGATATAATTGACTTTATATATACAGGATCCTGCTATAGATGTAATAGCTATGTGCTGTTGATTTAATGCAAAGCAAACGGATTGCTTCCGCTCGCTTTGCACCAGTTTACATGAAACTGTTTATTAGTATTGCAGGTCATACACCGTTTGGTAAAACGATCTCATATGATTAAAAAACTGATTGCAGTTGCTGAATGAATCATTGTAGCCGGTAATATGGTAGGTTGTTGTTTTGGATCCAATATACAACCCAGAAGAAGTAGATATGTGAACGGTATACGTACAGGTGGTCCTTTTGGCATTTTGTTTTGCCTGCGTGGTCTCGACTGCCGTTTTAGATGTTGCCAGAGGGATTGTTTTTGATGGAACGGCAGAAGATGCCCCTGCAGAAAGAACTGCCAGAGTAGATAAAGCACAAATCAATAAAGATTTCATAAACTTAATTTTATAGGTTTTTTAATATGTTGTTGAATGAGAATGAGTGGCCCTGGCCATTTTTAATAAAGATCCAGCCCGTGAGCATGGGTTAGATAATATCGTTGAACTGAAAAGAATTGTGCGCAGGACGAGAACGTCTGACCAGGCCCGGCCTGTGTCTCCCAGGTTCTGGTTCCGAGGTGCAGCCCGCCGCTGGATACGAATACTACCGAGTACCGGCAGGTTACCAAAGCTTTTTTGCCTTCGGAGCCTGCTTTTAATTCCCGCACTCCCATAGGCTTATCAGAAGCAGGTTTAAACAGGGCGGTTGCGGGTTTTTCTTTTAACGGAAGTGGCGATGCGCCCGCATGCGCTGCTAAACTGCTTACTGCGCAAATGAAACCGAATAAAAATGTTTTTTTCACGTTACAATGATTTAGGGTTAAAAAATAGTATCAAAAATCTTGTGCTTCAAAGTTGACTGAAGATGAGTTGGGATGGCAACTCTAAGCCACATTTGACGGAAATAAAACCAAATTCGTAATGAGCCGGACCATATCCGGGCATTTGTAATGAAGAAGCAGGAGCTTGTTGGACAAGGCGGATATTGTGCGAATATAAAGTCAGGATATTCGAATATTAAATCAACATGGCCCGATTGCCGGCATCAATAGCCCCGAGCCGCGTTTTACATTACATTAGCTCCATGGGTTAAAAACCAGTTTATAAAGTATGATGAATAAGAGGATGACCGGTGCCATTTACATTGCGATCGTGGTAATGATAGTTTCGTGTCGGCAACGACCCGCACCGGCTGCACAACATAAAGGAATAGCGGTACAGGAGGATAGTTCATACGTAAGTTTGATAACGGCGTTCGATACCATGACTACCGCCGGGGCAAACGCTATCATTCAAAGAGAAGAACGTGCCCTTTTGAGGTCGGGGCATAAGCTGCAGCGCCCTTTTTATTATTATTTCCAGGGAATAAGATTGTTCCGTGAGAAACGGACAGACAGCGCCCTGGCTACGTTTGAGAAGATGAACGTAACCGTAGCCAACG
>JBQGCI010000404.1:0-7204 GCA_052038405.1 Acinetobacter pittii | reverse complement strand
TTTTCTAACCTACTTCCGGGTAGGAGGATTATATCGTGTACCAAGGCCAGGTTTGGTAGGTAGATACCAGTCCAACCGTGTGGATTACTGGACCCCCTCTAACGCCTCTAACGATTATCAACAACCTACGCAGACCAGTGATATCCCGCTGTATTGGGAAGCGCTCACGTACAGAAAAGCGACCTTTATACGGGTTAGGAATATTACGCTTACTTACCGGCTTCCCAAGGCATTTACTTCAAAAATAAATGCGAGTAACCTGGCCGTGTATGCGACCGCTGTAAATCCATTCCTGATACATAATGGTGACAAGGACTATGACCCGGAAACTGTGCCATACAGGGAGTTCCCCGGTAACACTACCAGCCAGGTAGGCCCTAACTCTTATAGTTTCAAGAGTTATGTGCTGGGAGTTAGAGTGGATCTGTAAGTTTTTTAATAAAGGTTAAAAATAATAAAATGAAGAATCTAATACTATATATAAAATGCGCTGTTCTTGTTCTTGTGCTATCAGCGGCAGTATCGTGTAATAAATTCATAAAGGAGGAACTGGTAAGTACGCTTACAGAAGATTATTACAAAACAGATGCCGGATTGGAAGATCTGGTGAAATCTGCTTATGCTCCCTTGCAATGGAAATTTACAGGTGAGCAGTCTTATGCCATGTCTAATTTTGGAACGGACGAATTTCGCGAAGGAGACCAGTTTAATAATGTTAGATATAATGATTATGATGCGAATTTGAATGCCAACGACCTTTTTGTTGACGGACTGTGGACCAACAATTACGCCGGTATTCGCCGCTGTAACCAGGGCATTGAATTAATTTCAATATACGACAACCCGGCATCTACCACTTTGGGCACGCAAGCAAAAAAAGATCTGAGAATAGCCGAGCTAAAAGGGTTAAGAGCTTTCTATTATTTTCAATTATTACAACAATTGGGTGGGGTGCCACTGGTATTAACGGTACCTAAGGAGGCTCAGTACGAATTTCCAAGGGCCAGCGAAGCTGATGTGTATGCACAGATTATCACGGACCTGAAAGCTGCCGCAGCCATACCCGGTTTGCCCTGGCGCTATACAGCTGCCGACAGGGGACGTGTTACGAAAGCCATGGTGAATCACTACCTGGCAAAGGTATATCTCACAAGAGGCAGCGCGGTAACAGAACAACGCGGACAAAAACCTACGGATATGGATAGCGCCATCTATTACGCCAATGAAGTGATTATAAACAGCGGCCATGTTTTAGAAGCCGATTTCGGTAATTTGTTTAATGCCGCTTACCCGGATGGTACGATTGCACCTCTGGGCCAGGCTGGTACGGCCCCTCTGAGCAGCAAGGCAAAAATTGAAGCCAACAATGCCAGCAATGAAATTATTTTTGCAGCGCAGTTTAGCTCCAATTTGCTATTGGTGGGTAGCGGCGCCAATAACCAAACCCATCTTTTTTACCCCTCGCAATATGATGCCGGAGTAACCGGCATGGTTAGAGACTTTTTTAACGGCCGCCCCTTCAGAAGGCTGCGTCCTACAGATTATACCATTGATATTTTTGATAAGATCAATGATTCGCGGTTTTTTAAAACCTTCCAGACTGTTTATTACCGGAACGCTGCAATACCTGCTCAGAGTGCTTCGCCGGGGTTGTACTGGACTGCCGCAAATGCCCCCGCACCGGGACTGGTAAATTTACCCAAGGTTATGTTAGGAGATACGGCCGGCCTGTACATTGTCAACCCACCTAATCTTCCGGTGCTGACATCCCAGATAGCCGCCATGCGCTACTATGCAGTGTTTGCGAGAAACAAGCAAACCGCTGCAGGCGGGGCTATTACCAGCGATTTCAATAATAACAAGTACCTCACTATGTGGAAATTATCTGATCCCATTCGCTTAACGAATACCAATAATGAGGCTAAAGGTATCAGGAACGGCACTTACGCCCGGCTGGCGGAAACCTATTTAATTATAGCTGAAGCTTATGGCCGGAAAGGCGATTACACAAACGCATTGATATATGTGAACAGGCTTCGCCAGAGGGCTGCCTATAAATCCAATGAAGCCCGCAGCCCCCAGATCTGGCAATATATGGGTGGGCCTAACAATTTAGCCAGCACAGAAGCCGGTAATACTGCTACTACCACATTGTTCACCACCAATGCCCCCAGCGAACTATATCCGCCAACAGTAACATCAACGCCCGACAGGTTCATTCATTTCATATTGAATGAAAGGACCAGGGAATTATGCGGCGAATTTTACAGGTGGGAAGACCTGGTTCGTACGGAAACATTGTTCGAAAGAACCAAACTGTACAATGCCGATATTAGTCCTTCCTTTGCTGCATATCATAAACGCAGGCCTATTCCTTACCTGCAGATGGTAGCTCAGCAAATTGGCGGGCAACCTATGTCGCCCGATCAGATGAAAAATTATCAGAACCCGGGGTATTAGGTTATAATGATACTTAGAAAAATGCCGCTTTAAAATTGCGGCATTTTTTTTATCACAGGATAGTTCAGGATTGCTGCATGAGGCAGCACCTTAATTTTACGAGAAGGCTTGGTGATAATTGACTAAAAATTTATGGCTTTGGACAATAACGATTGAGATAGGGCAGCCATTTTTGAAAATGCTAAACGATATGTATGATTTTTAAAAGACGGGATTACAGGCCTCTGTTATGCAGTATAGCTTTTATATTAGCGGTGGCCGGCGAAATAAAAGCCCAGTTAGCCTGGCCGGTTATTCGTCAGCAGCATAAACCATGGACCCGCTGGTGGTGGGAAGGTAGCGCTGTAAGTGAAAAAGGACTTACCTGGAACCTGGATCAATACCAGAAAGCGGGGCTTGGTGGCGTGGAAATTACACCTATTTATGGGGTTTATGGTGAAGAACAAAATTTTGTGCGCTTTCTTTCACCCCGGTGGATGCAGTTATTTTCTCATACTCTAAAGGAGAGTAAACGTTTAGGCCTTGGAGTAGACCTGGCGAATGGTACAGGCTGGCCTTTTGGCGGTCCCTGGGTTAAGGATGCGGATGCCAGTAAGGCGGTTTTTCATAAAGTATATACATTGGACGCCGGTGGCAGGTTAGCCGAGCCGGTGATCTTTGAACAGGAGGGTTTTGTACGTACTGCAAACGGCAAAAAACTGACGATAGGAGCCGTCAGCAATCCTATAGCTGCTAATAAAAATCTGCAGGAAATGGCTTTAGACCAGGTGCAGTTTGCGGGAAAATTGCCACTGGTCACGCTAATGGCTTACAATGAAAATTCGAAACCGGTAGATCTCACCGGCAAAGTATCGACCGAAGGTGTATTACGGTGGACAGCACCCGCCGGATCGGGTAAATGGACCTTGTATGCTTTATTTGAAGGCCTGCATGGTAAGATGGTGGAAAGAGCGGCGCCCGGAGGTGAAGGATATGCGATCGACCATTTTTCGAAAACAGCCGCTCAAAACTATTTTAAAAAGTTCGACGAGGCTTTCAAGGGCTATGATATCAGTTATCTACGTTCCTTCTTTAATGATTCTTATGAAGTAGATGATGCGCGGGGTGAGGCCAACTGGACTCCGGAATTTTTTAATGAATTTCAGAGGCGTAAAGGGTATGACCTGCGTAACGAATTGCCTGCGTTACTGGGGAAAACCAACAGTTGGAAACGGCCCCTTGTTATCTATGATTACCGGTCGGTTATCGATGAGCTTCTGTTAGAGCACTTTACTAAAGAATGGAAAAAATGGGGCGACGGAAAAGGAAAAATGTTGCGCAACCAAAGTCACGGCTCTCCCGCTAATACGTTAGATTTATACAGTGTTGTAGATATACCCGAAACAGAAGGTAATGATGTGCTGAGATTTAAGTTTGCTACCTCTGCCGCTAATGTTACAGGAAAAGCCCTCGTTTCGTCCGAATCAGCCACCTGGTTGAATGAACATTTTCTGTCTTCCTGGGGGGATGTGAAAAAGGCGTTAGACCTTTTTTTCCTGGGAGGTGTTAATCATGTCTTCTATCATGGAACAGGGTACTCTCCGCAGGAGGCTGAATGGCCGGGATGGCTATTTTATGCAGCGGTTCATTTTCAGCCGGAAAATCCACAGTGGAAACATTTTCATGCATTGAATCATTACGTGGCAAGGGTACAGTCTTTTTTGCAAAGCGGTAAGCCAGATAATGACCTACTGTTGTATTATCCCATCGCCGATCGTTATTCGCAACCTGGCAATACATTGCTGCAACATTTCGATGGCATGGAAAAGAATTTCGTCAATACCGATTTTGAGCATGTTTCCAAAGAAATGATTGAAAAGGGGTATAGCTTTGATTTTTTCTCAGACCGGCAGTTAAAACAATTTAAGTTCCGGGATAATCATATTATTAGCGGGGGAAACCAGTTTAAGGCTATTTTGCTGCCGGCTGTCAATATGATGCCTGAAGAATCCATGTTAAGTCTGTTAGAGCTGGTAAAAGACGGAGCTACTTTATTGGTACATAAATACCTGCCCGCGCATGTACCAGGCTTGAACAGGTTTAATGAAAGAACGGTAGCGTTCGATAAATTGAAATCCAAATTAAAATTTGAGAGTTTTCAATTTGTTAGAGGTGCTAAATATGGGAAGGGTGTAGTATATGAGAGTGATAACCTGGAGGTGCTTGCCCGTTTGGCAAAGGCAAGAAAGGAAAAGCCTGTAGCCGATTCGGTATATATGCTACGCCGTAAAAACGAAAATGGTCATTTTTATTTTGTAAATAATCGTACCGAGCGACCAATAGAAGAATGGATAAAACTGACGGATGGGGCTGCTACAGCTGCCTTGTTCGATCCCGTCAATGGAGCAAAAGGTATTGCACGGACAAGACCAGCCAAAGATAGCGGTATAGAAGTTTGGACTCAACTGGAACCACATGCGGCGGTGATCATTGAATCTTATCGGTCTGAAAAAACAGGTGGGATGTTTCCATACAGAGAACCTGCGGGCCATGCTGTGGTGCTTGACGGACAATGGAAGCTTGAATTTTTACAGGGCGGACCTGGTTTACCAACGGCGACTACTCTCAGTCAGTTGGGCTCCTGGACAGAAGTAAATAATGAGGCGGCTAAAAATTTTTCGGGAATAGCAAAGTATACACTGCAGTTCAACCGTCCTTCGGGTAAAGCCGCCAGCTATCTTTTAAACCTGGGAGAAGTAAAAGAAACAGCTGCAGTGATTCTAAATGGTAAAGCCGTAGCAACGCTGATAGGTCCGTCTTTTACCACGGTAATACCCGCCACAGCCTTGCTTTCAACCAACAAACTGGAAGTAACGGTAGCCAATTTAATGGCTAATCGCATAGCTTATATGGATCGGAATAGAATACCCTGGAAAGTCTTTTACAATACTAATATGCCGGCGAGAAAAGCGGAGAATGTAAAAGATGGTTTATTTAATGCAGGACACTGGAGGCCGCTTCCGTCGGGACTTTCGGGCCCGGTTACCCTGACACCTCTAAAATAAAGATATTGCGACAATCAATATATATACGCCTGGTCAGGCTTATAGCCGCACGAATACTGCTTCTGGCCGGATGCTATTTTGGTGTATCTGCAGATATAGTGGCACAGAAGCAGAACATCAAAAATGATGTATTCTGGGATACAAAAGAAAAACAGCCTATTTATAGCCAGGGCGGTGGTATATTCCAGTTTAAGGACCCGGCAACCAATAAGAAGAAATATTATTGGTATGGCGTACATTATATAGAGGCAGATCTGTACAGAAAAGACCCTTCGGTTACCTTACCCAATGCAACTTTTCAATCAGTAACCTGCTACTCATCAACCGATCTGGTAAATTGGAAGAATGAGGGTGATGTGATGAGTCGTGCGGCATTAGAAAAAGTAAGCAGGGTTACCTGGGTGGGTCGGTTAGGCGTGGCATACGTCAAAGATGTAAATAAGTACGCTCTGTTTGTTCAGTTTGGAAACCAGGTTTTGGTAGCCCTGTCTGATACGCCTGCCGGCATCTTTAGCTGGCACCAGTTAATTGATATGAAGCCGATCATAGGTACGTCTAATACAGGAGATCAAACCGTTTTTACGGATCCGGATACCGGTACGTCTTACCTGGTGTATTCTTATGGCAGAGGTCGTAACCGTATTTATGTTTCGGAGATTGGCGTAAAAGATAATAAAGTAGGTCTGCTGGATTGTACAGAAGTGTTTAAAGGAGCCAGCCGGGAAGGAAATTGTATGTTTAAATATAAAGGTAAGTATTATATGGCCGCATCCAATATTTATGGATGGGATGCCTCTTTTGCTTATTACCTGGTTGCTGATCATGTACGGGGTCCTTATCTGCCGATGAATGACATGCAGGTAATGGAAGGCAGCGAGAAGGATTATGCACATGTCACACAAACAGGTTTTTTTGTAAACGTAAAAGGAAGCCGCAAGGAGACGGTGTTGTATTGCGGCGATCGCTGGGCCAATTTTGCCGGTAATGGATTAGGGTACAATCAGTGGTTTCCTCTCTCATTCGACAATGAAGCGCCCTATTTCAATTCATTAAGCTCCTGGAACCTGGATGCTGCAACCGGTTTATGGGAGGTGGCCGGAGATAATAATTATGTTTCCAACGGTAGTTTCGAAGCTGACCGTAACCGGATTCCCAGTCATGTAAAGCCGGTGCAAACCTTTTTACTGGGCTGGACCACAGAGGTGATAGAGGGACAATCCCTGTCGCTCGATAGCGCTACTTCTCCGGTTCTCAATTATTTTAACACCCGGGAGAATAGAAGAGTTGTGACAGGTGAAAAAAGCCTCTATATCAGTGATAAGGTCCCGTTTAAACGCAAGGTGTCGCAGGTAATTACTTCAACCCCTGATGTACAGCTGGCCGATGGTTCTTACACGCTCACTGCAATGGCCAAATGTAGCCCGCGAATGGTCAAAATTAAAATGTCTGCGCAAAGTAAAGGAAGCAGCCCGGCTTTGAATTATATTACGGCTGATGAAGGATGGAAAAAGATAACTATTAAAAAGATACAGGTAAGAGAAGGTAAGGCTGAAATTGGTTTCATTGGAGAAGGCGCCGCCAATGCTTTTTGTTGTATAGACGATGTTACTTTAACCAAAGAAAATTAAAAAACCCATGTAACTAAAGCGATGAAAAAAGTCCTCAAAAATACAGGTGTGCTACTACTACCGGCGATGTTG
>JBQGCI010000403.1:0-2897 GCA_052038405.1 Acinetobacter pittii | reverse complement strand
GGTATGCCCCATATTTCTTGCAAAAGTTTTTAAAGTACCATAAGTAGCAATTTCATAATGTTCCACTTTTTGAGCGGCCAGTATTAAAGCAGCATCGCGGGTGTAACTATTTTTTTCTGTATCACTGATGATTTCTTCCGCTTCTTCAATCAGCCCCTCCATAGCCTTACATTTTTTGCTGCCCGATTCTTCATCCAGCAGGTCGAAAATACGTTCCAGGTTTTCAATATGCAATTGTGTATCACTGGCATGTTTGTAAAAAGCTGCAGCCAGTTCTTCGCTGGTGCTGGCTTCCTGCATTTTAGGCAAAGCCTTTATGAGCGATAGCTCTGCACCATAAATGTCCCTTAACTCCTCTACAAAGAATTGGTGAAATTCGCTGTTTTGCATGTCTGAAAATTTGTTGAGAATTGCCATAGTATTTGTTTTATAGATCAATAATAAATTCTAAAAATATTGGTTCGATATCTGATATCCAGTACCTGTATCGGGCATCCGGTTCTACCTGATCATCAGCAGGCTGTCAATGCGCTGCGCTTCTGCCAGGTGATGCTCCAGGGTGGGCAGTTTGGAAGCGGCCCAGTTGCGTAGTTCTGCATCCTTACCCTCCGCCGACTGCTCGCGGAAGTCTTCAATATCTTCCTGATGGTTTTTTATCATTAAAGAAATATAAGCCCTGTCAAATCCGTTAGCTTGCTTCGATTTCAGTTTATTATACTTCTTCTGTTGATCTTCACTTAATGCAGCCGGCAGGCTGATTTTCCTGGTTTGAGCTAAAGATTGCAACTCATTATTAGCAACAGTATGATCAGCCACCATCATCGCTCCGAAGTCTTTTACCTCCTTATGAACCGCTTTGTTTTGAGCCAGCTTTCCCATCGCAGCTTCCATCATTCCGCAATCCGCTGCAGTTACAGCAAACTCCGCATCTTCTTCCACTTCGGTGTTGTCAAATTGTGCCTCGTTTAGCTCTTCAGCCAGGTCTTTAGGATCCTCATTTTGCCGCCGGTTTTCACAGGCAGCAATGCATAATGCCATCAACAGGCCTATAGTGATGAACTTTTTCATAATGCCGATATTTAGTGAACATACAAGAACCAGTTCTCTGTCTAGGCTCAATTGCTATGCCGGTAACAGAGATATATAAAGAGGTTATGAGAATGGCGTCAGAATCAGTGGTTTGAGATGGTCTGTTACCAAGGGCTGTTTTATTGGTGTGAGGAATTAGGATAACGTGTGAAAAAATAGGCACATAGTGTAGCAATATTTTCCTTCGTTTCTCATACTTCAGGCCTGATTTCAATCTGCACCCGAAGCGAATCGTATGCTTACCGAATATCCTTGATAACGGCATCATTACATCCCGTGCGCAACGAGGTGATCAGCTGAACCGCTTGAACGATATACATGGCTGATGGTGTCGTGAATTGATAGTATGTATCAGTCTTCACGCCCTTCAACCTTCATTGCAGCAGAAGGATTACGAAGGCGGCTAATTAGCTACATTTTCCTCGTATGGCGGCGATCATCTTAAAGATTGCACCTGATTTGATTACCGGACACCGGATCAGCATATTGAAGAACCGCACAGGATCGCCAGGCAGTAAAATATTAGTAAAATTATTTATTTTTTAATGGTATTATGGCTACTTTAGCAGCCATGCCATCATTGCAGATAGCTAACAGATACAGGCGGCGGGCTTACACTTTTAACGCCTCATTTTCTGAACCTGTAAAATAAACCTGATTCATGAAAAAAAATATTACATTCCTATTATTAATCCTGATTAGTTCCGGTTGTGGTTTGGAAGAACATAAGAAGAAGCTGGATGAACGTGAATCGCGGATTGCTGAGCGGGAGCGGATGGTGATACTTAAAGAAAAAGAGCTACAACTATTTGAGGATAGCCTTAAAAGAAATATTATTTTAAAAGATTCCTCCCTGTTATTGAGCGATAGCAGTTCATCGGCTTTGCCAGACTCACTTTCGGGGGCGTGGGATGTAACGATGCTTTGCACTAAGACGAATTGCGGCGGTTTTGCAGTAGGAGATACACGTAAAGAAACCTGGCTGTTTATAAAAAGGGATGAGGCGGTAAGTGTTAGAGCCATGCAGGGAGAAAAGCTGATCAGGGTTTACGTAGGTACTTTTAAAGGAAACGGTTTCCAGCTCTCGGTGCCACCAACAGCTGCAGACTCTCTTTCATCATCTATGACGGTAAACCTGAGTATTGAAAACATTAATAAACTCTCGGGGGAGCGGGTGATCCGCCAGGCTGACGGCTGCAGTTCTTTTTTCAAAGTAGACGTAACGCGCCCCGCCATTCCTAAAAAATAACCTGTAAAATTGATACTGAACGCTATGCTGTTAAATATTGCTGATCTCAGTTTGCCTATATCCGATCCTATCTTGAGATACCTGATTGTGATACTAATTGTGTTGCTGGCGCCTATATTATTGAACAAATTAAAAATACCACATCTGATCGGGTTAATCATTGCCGGTGCATTGATTGGTCCCAATGGCTTTGGTGTACTCGAGAGTGACAGCAGCATTGTGGTTTCCGGTACTACCGGCTTGCTGTACATTATGTTCCTGGCCGGATTAGAAATAGACCTTATAGAGTTTAAAAAAAATAAATGGAAAAGTATTGGATTCGGTTTGTATACTTTCTGTATCCCGATGCTCATCGGAACTTTTTCGAGTTACTATATACTTCATTTCGATTGGATGACTTCTATATTACTCGGAAGTCTTATCTCTTCGCATACGTTACTGGCTTATCCCATTGCCAGCAAACTTGGGATCACCAAGGATAAATCAGTCAATGTAACAGTGGGAGGTACTATGATCACCGATACATTGGCGTTGTTGGTATTGGCCGCTATCGTGGGTA
>JBQGCI010000402.1:0-14467 GCA_052038405.1 Acinetobacter pittii | reverse complement strand
CAGGCGATGATGATGAAGCCAGGCAACTTTTTTTGAAAATCATTTCCAAGCACAATGCATTTCTTTTTCATGCCGACCATGTTGCCAGGTTTTTTAAAAATGGAGAGGTGAACGAGAAAACGCACTTCATGGTTGCCATTGGAATCAAAAATCCAGATGAGCGTACACCAGAACTATTTACGCCTACTGTCATGGTCTGGGCATGCAATAAAGAGGAATACTCTGGTAATATTGCCTATCGTACGATGGCGGGGCTGGATCTTTCTGAGCATCCCGATGGTAAGAGTATAGAGGTGATCGAAGATCCGAGGTTGCATGGCGAATTATTATTTAAACTTTCCTCTGAATAAAGCTGCTTCTGGTTTAACTTCGGGAAAAAGCAACATGAGTTTTTACAGTGTTGTAAGTATGGTATCAACACTAATTGTTTTATTGCCCCTTTTTGTAGGAGCGCTTCTGTATAAGCACTTACAGAAGTTGTCAAAGCTCATGTTGCTTTTAGTTTGTTTAGCCTGCGTTCCGCAAATTATAGCCGCCATCAATAAGTTTTATCCTTTATCCTGGAAAAGCCTGTCTTATAATTTATACACTCCCGTTGAGTTTGCCTTGATGATGTTGTTTTTATATGAACTGAACAAAAGGGTGGTCAAAGAGGATGTAGTTTTTAAAAGGGTCAGGAACGGATTTGCATTATCTGTCATTGCCTATTTTATTCTAGCAGGATATTTTTTTTATAACGACAACTTTAGCCATTTCTTTATCAAAAAACTGGTCTTTTTTAATAATTTCCTGTATACTGCCTGGATTTTGTTCTACTTCTATCAGGTATTGCGCTTTGATAGTTGGAGCCTTGATAGCAGGCAGTCTTTTTTTTGGCATCTGACAGCTTATTTAATCTATTCTTCGATGAGTGCCTTATATTTTATTTTAACTCCTTACACCTATAGGTCTGCTACTATATTGTCTGAGATGGGCACCATTCAAAACCTGTCAAATATTTTGCTGTATTGTCTGATCAGCGTTGGTTTCTGGAAAGATTATAAATTATGGACGGATGGCCGGTGAAATACAACCTATATCAATAGTTGCAGCATCTCTTTTTTTTATGTTGCTGGCAGTTTTTTTCATTCTTTTCATTTCTTTTTATCGAAAAAAGGCGATTGAAAACGTAAGGGAAAAGGAAAGTATAAGGATGCAATTTCAGGAACAACTCCTCCAATCCAAAATTGAAATTCAGGAGCAGGCCTTTAATGAAATAAGCCGCGAGCTGCACGATAATATAGGTCAGCAACTTTCCCTGGCTAAACTGAATTTAAACACGCTCAAAGCTATAGAAGATGCTGAAGACCGGGAGAAAATCAACGATTCCAAAGATCTTATAGCAAATACCATCTACCAGATCCGTAGTATTTCCAAAACCCTGCTGGGCGAGAAAGTGAGTAGCATCGGCCTGGTAGAAGCTATTAAAAATGAAATAGAACGGCTTGAGAAGGCAGGGTTATTTTCTATTTCTTTGATCCTGCATTCAACCGTATTTGTGCTTAATCCGCAAAAGGAGATCATTCTGTTCAGGATGGTACAGGAGGCGCTCCAAAATATCGTCAGGCACGCGGCAGCCACCGCGGTATCTATCCAGATAACGTATGAAAAAAACGTACTGAAAATTTCTTTACAGGATAACGGAAAAGGATTTAACTTAGTGGAAGCAGAGGCCAATGGAATCGGACTGATGAATATGAGAACCCGGGCCACAACCATTGGCGCGATGCTCCGGATTTCAACTGCGCAACAAAAAGGAACCCTTATTGAGATAACACTGCAGCACTAATAATACTATAACCATGACTAGCCCTGTGTCCATCGCCATTGTTGATGACCATGCCATGTTGCGTAAGGGCCTGGCTAACATTTTAAACGAAGAAAGCGATTTTGCAGTGAATCTGCAGGCAGATAACGGCGAACACTTTATTGAACTGGTACAAGCCAGCAAGCCCCCCGATATTATTCTGCTGGATATACATATGCCTCAAATGGATGGCTATGAAACTGCCCAGTGGATTGGACAGCATTTGCCACTCAGCCAGGTGTTGGTGCTGAGTATGAACGACGATGAAGAAATGGTTATAAAGATGCTCCGTTGCGGTGCAAAGGGGTATGTGCTGAAAGATGCTGATCCGCCCGAACTATGCAGGGCCATCAGGGATGTGATGGCCAACGGGTATCACTTATCAAAACTGGTAACAGGAAAAATGCTTTTTACGATGAACAAATCCCGGGACTACACCACTGCAACCAAATTGTCGGTAAGAGAAAAAGAATTCCTGTACCATTGTTGTAGTGATCTTACCTACAAGGAAATTGCCGACCGCATGTTCGTGAGTGTGCGTACGGTGGATGGTTACCGCGATAGTCTGTTTGAAAAGCTGGAGCAAAAATCGAGGGTAGGGCTGGTATTATACGCTATTAAGCATCATTACTACCAGGTAAAATAGTGCCCCGTTATTAAACGAGGCACTATTTATTTGTAATCAAATAAGTTATCAATAATTCCCAGCAGGCAAATAATTTATCGCCCAGCCATTGCTCCCAGCATACTGAATATAAAGACCAGTGCATAAATTCCGAGGATAATAATGGTTAGAATACCTACAAATTTAAAATATCTTTTAAGATATAAAAGCGATTGATTGAATCCGGAAATATCGCTGGTTCTTATACTCGCTCTGACAGAAGTGCCGAACTTGTATAGCATAAATGTGGGATAGAATGCTATAGCACAAATCACAATCATGTAGATGGTAAAAAATGCAGCCCCGAAAGAAGCAAAGGGCGTTCCTGATGCGGCCATTATTCCGCTCATCAATGATCCTGCAAAGAGCCCGAAAATCAGGATTAATCCCAGCATAACGAAGCCTACAATGCCAAGAAAACGCGACCATTTACCCGCCTCTTCGAGGTTTATTATTCCGTTCTGATTTAGTAATCCGTTTTCATTGAAAATATTGCTGTTTTCCATTTTGTCTATTTTTTAATAGTTGTTTATCAGAAATTTTGTTACCGTGGTGAAGATGTTAAAATTTAAGGAATCGGGTAATTATACTATTGAATGGTTCGCAAAATACATTTTCTCCATTGGAGAGGGGGCTGGTTGGTTCGGTCATAATTGTAAAGTTTGTAGTTGATATTTTTATTCTAAACTAGAATAAGTTTTTTACATGAACAACACAATTATGTAAAAAAGTGGCACCCTGTTAAAGGATGCCATTGATGACTTATTGATGCGATCTGTATTTCCGGGTGTTAATTCATTGCTGAACGATTGCCCGCCTGCAGGTCGGCATAGCCGAAAACCCGTTGTAATAAAGGGGTAGTACGCGCCGAAACATTCGACCGGATATCTGTTTCTTTGTTCGCTACATATAGAAACATAGCATCTAGGGCCCGGGCCGCTATAAACTCGTTGAGGCTGGGTTCGAGCTTTTTGCTGATCAGCGGGATAGAATTGTAGGCTTTGGCCAACGTGTTGTATTCATTGCCCGCTCCTGTTGTGCGGATCGTACTGTCCACAATCGGGCGAAAGGCTGTCATGAGTTGAGGCGTCATAGTGCTTTTAAAATATTGGGTAGCTGCATTCTTATTGCTGCTTAATAAAATGCTGGCGGCGTCTGCTATGCTCATGTTTTTCACTGAGTTTAAAAAAACCGGCTTGGCTTTCTGAACTGCCAGGGACATGGCATTAGTATACTTAGCTGTCACATTATTCACTACTTGGGTAAGTCCCAGGTCGCGCAAAGTTTTCTCTATTTTCGCGGCTTCGCCCGGAAAAGCAAAACGAACCAGGGCATTACCCTGGCCGGGATTGGCAAAGGCATCAAAGCCACTGAATAAACCCTGTGTCAGGGCTTCTTTTAAGCCCTGGGCCATTTCAAAATTGGACAGCGTTCCGGCTACATTTTTTAAAGTGTCGCAGCCGGAAAAGAAAAAAGTACTGCAGAGTGTAAAAATGAATAATAGTTTTCTCATGTTTGACCTGTTGTTGAAAATATCCGGTAAATTAATTCATTCTCGGGTCCAAAGGCGCATTAATTATCAACTCATACTCCCCACCCAGGTATTTCAGCACATCTTTCCATAATTCTTTCTCCTTACCGGTAAAAACAAATTTAACCGGCGCTGGGGCCACGATCCATGTTTTCTCTTCTATTTCAGTGTTGAGCTGGCCTGCACCCCAGCCGCTGTAACCCAAAAAAAATCTTATTTTATTGAGATCGGCTGTTCTCGAGTTGATCAGTTCTATTACTTTATCAAATTCACCACCCCAAAAAAGCCCGGTTCCTATTTCTTTACCGCCTGGAATGGCCTCGGGGTATTGGTGCAGGAAATGGAGCGTGTTGAGCTCAACAGGTCCGCCTTCAAAGACAGGTATCTTAAAGTCTGCCAATTCAGGCACCAGCTCATCTATGGCATAATCCAACCTGCGGTTCAGCACAAAACCAAAGCTGCCTTCCTCATTGTGTTCGCAAAGAAATACAACGGTTCTTAAAAAATTGGGATCGTCTAAATGCGGGTTCGCTATTAATAAGGTTCCATTAGCGGGTTCTATCATGCAACCAATATAGGAATTTTTTGGTAATTCCTTTAGATAGCCAGCCATTTATAAAAAGTTAAATATGCAGTGCTTTTCAGGTATTCATGTTCCGCTTCGCAGCTATTATTATATTTGCTTTTGTGAAAAGATTATTCTCGTCTATAACTGTCCTCATTACGCTGTCTTTAGTCGGTATTATTGTGATGCAGGTGTCCTGGTTAAAAAACCTGATCAAGTTAAAAGAAGACCAGGTGAAACAAAACATCGATAACGTTTACCAGAACCTCAGCGATGAATTTGGGCAGAGAAGAGAGCAGTTTATTAAAGAGGCCAGCCGCGATTATGGTACCCTGTTTTCTCAAAGAGGTTTTTTTGAGCCATTGAAGGCTGTATCAATAGGGTCGAAAATTAGCAGCAGTGAGATCGAAAAGATCATTAATAATGCTTTAGAGAAAGCAGGATTGAGTAAGCTGAAGTACGAATATTGCTTTTTTTCGGGCCTCTATACGAACCGCAACCCAACCATAGAAAAGCAGTCTCCCAATTTCTGGCCGGCCTCCGAAGATACTGTACGTAATTATAGTCCCGATTATAAATTGATCAGGGCGCTGCCGGGCTCTGATTCCGATGGTATCACTAAAGATGAGAATCTGGCACTTGTAGTAATCAACTGGAAGTCACAGGTAAAGCAGGCTATCATTTGGAATGTAGCACTGGCCATATTGTTTACTCTTGTCATCGTTTCCGCATTTTATCTTACTGTGTATACCATGTTGCGGCAAAAGAAGCTCGGCGAGATTAAGAACGATTTTATCAATAATATGACCCATGAGTTTAAGACGCCCATCGCCACTATTTCGCTTGCTGTGGATGCTTTGAAAAATGAACGGGTAATGGGTGACAGGGATAAACTTAATTATTTCAGTGGCATTATTAAGGAAGAGAACCAGCGCATGAACAAGCAGGTGGAAACTATTTTAAAAGCATCACAGTTCGAAAAGCGTGAGGCGGAAATAGACCTAAAACCCTTGCATGTGCACGAAATTATTGGAAATGTGGTCGATAATTTCCAGTTACAGTTGCATGAAAAAAACGGTGATTCTGTTCTCAATCTTGCGGCTACGAAAGACCTGATCAATGCTGATGAAGTGCATTTTACCAACCTTGTGAATAATCTGATCGATAATGCGGTTAAGTATTCCAAGGAAAATGTGCCGATCCAGCTAAAAATATCTACTTCCAATACCTCTAACGGAATTGTCATCAAATTTGAAGACAACGGCATTGGAATGAGCCGCGAAACCCAGAAGCGAATTTTTGAAAAGTTCTACCGCGCTCACACCGGTAACCTGCATAATGTAAAAGGCTTCGGTTTAGGACTGAATTACGTTAAGTCGGTAGCAGACTCGCACAATGGAACAGTAAAGGTGGACAGTATATTGGGTAAAGGATCTGTTTTTACGGTAGAATTTCCGCTGTCTAAAGGCTAAAATCTGTTTTTCCACATCATGCTTTCCACCGGCTTTTCGGGTTGGCTGCTGTATTTGGCATTTTTTTTCTGGTTGTACTTTATTTCAATATCTCCTTCCACCGGGAAATAGATCAATTGTCCTACAGGCATGCCCTTGTATACCTTTACCGGCTGCTTTACAGAAATTTCGAGTGTCCAGTGCCCGCAAAAACCAACATCGCCTTTACCGGCAGTGGCATGTATATCTATTCCTAATCTGCCTGTAGAGGATTTGCCTTCCAGGAAAGGGACATGTGCATGTGTTTCGGTATATTCATGCGTTACGCCCAGGTAAAATATATGAGGATACAGCACAAAGCCCTCGTCGGGTATTTCAAAGTATTCGATTTCATTATGCTTTCTGGCATCCAATACATGCTCCCGGTAGGTAGCCAGCCATTTACCTAAGTGAATGTCGTAGCTGTTACTGCCCAGGCATTCCCGGTCATAAGGCCTGATAACAATTGTGCCTTTATCCATTTCCTCTTGTATCCTGATGTCTGAAAGAATCATTTTTTTGATTGACGGTTGACGAATGTCCATGGACTATCGGCCATCGACTATATTTGTGCAATATAAAATTAATAGCCGCACTATGCCTGTTTTTTTTCAACAAGATATTAATGAGCATACACGACTGGGTATCTGGAAGATAGAAGAGGCTGAGGCATTTTTCAAACAGCTGGTGCCTTTACATAGGGAAGTAACGCACCCTCATAAACGCTTACAACACCTGGCGGGCCGCTTTTTGCTGAGATATCTTTTTCCTGATTTCCCCGCTCAGCAGGTGCAGATAGCGGACACGAGAAAGCCCTTTTTGCCAGGGGAAGCCTACCATTTCTCTATATCCCATTGCGGTGATTATGCCGCAGCTATTGTAAGCCGGACCAACCGTGTAGGTATCGACATAGAAATACCTGCTGATAAGGTTTTGCGGGTAGAACATAAATTTGTAAGCGCGGATGAGCAGCAGTGGCTGGCCCCGTTAACCCTTGAAAAAGCCACCCAGGTATGGAGCGCCAAAGAAGCCGTATACAAATGGTATGGAGAAGGATTGGTAGATTTCAAGCAGCATATCCAGTTGAAAGGTTACAGGAACCCCGATGTGTTCAGGTGTTATTTTAGCAAAAGCCAGACCTCGATGGATATTCATCTGGCTATGTTGCCACCGCTTTGCCTGAGTTTTATATATTGCGCATCATCCTGAAAATGCCGGGAATGGGCGTGTTATAGCGGTTCTTCGAAATCCAGTAAGTTAAGGTCTACATTTTCCAGTCCACTGATACCATCGATGGCACCTCTTATATGTGTGGCGTTAAGTAATACCTTTTCCAATTGCTTTTCCCGGGCTTTCCACAATCTCTCCATGGCATCCCGTTCTTTCTGAATACTCATTTTCATGCTCAGAAAGCCTTCACGTATGGCTTTCCACTGTTCCGCAAATTCGGGGCTTGTTAAATAGCTGTACAACATATTCATTTTGTCGCCCTTGTTTTCCTGGCTTTTGGAGGCATTGTATATTCTGAAGATACCATCCCTCAGCACTGAAGCCAAAGCCTTGGCTTCCGAAAAACTGCAGATCCATACCCCGTCTTTTTCGCCGAAGCAATCCATGTCTTTCGGATAGCGGCGGGTTACTAAAATGGCCATGTCCGCTCCCATAGACCGCATATCTGCTTTTAATTTTTCGATCCATTCGCCCCCGAAATTTTCGGCGCGTTTGCTTTCCCAGATGATGCGCCCGCATTCTGCCCCCAAGTTATTCCGGACTACCTGTATACAGTCTGCGCCCCGTACGCCCTTGCCTACTTCTTCAATCCTGTCAAAAGGAAAAGATGTACTGAGCAATTCTTCCAGTGCCAGCTCCTGGCTTTCTCCCTGCAATTGCATAGATCCCTGTTCTGCCTTGCGTTTCATTTCATTGGCCAGTTTTTTCTGGTCTTCCAGTTGCTTTTCCAGCTCCCGTAGTCTGAGCTGATATTCTGTTTCTTTTTGGGCCGATTTGTCGGCTTCTATTTTGCGCAGGCTTTCGGCCAATTTTTCTCTTTCTTCTGTCAGTTTTTTTTGAAGCGTTAACTCCAGTTCGGCTTCTTTATTTTTTAGTTCCTGTTGTTGCTTTAAAAATGCTGCTTCGCGCTGTCTGGATAGTCTCAATTTTTCCTCATTCTCTTCGTTGGCTTTTTGAAGCAGGGAGAGTTTGTTCTCAAAATCCCCGCTGACATTTTTGGTTATTTGCTCTTCGAGTTGTTTTTGTAAGGAAGTTTTCTCTGCCTGTAGTTTTTGCAACCATTCGGCTTCCTTTTTTTGAAGTTCTGCCTGGTGTTCTTCCGTTTTTTTTCTTTGCCAGTCTGTAACCTTTGCACGAAGTTCTTTTTCCACTTCTTCCCTGATGGCTTCGTTGGGTTCAAATTCACTGCCGCAGCTGGGACATTTTATTTTCGTAGACATGGATGCAATTTCAATAAATAAAAGCTAATGGAGAAATCAGATTGTTAATTCTTTACCTGATCGTATAAATCAAAACAAATTTTTCTGGGGTAGCGTAGCCGGATATGGATATGTATAACCAATATGGCAGCAATAAGTAAGAGTACGGGCAGGTAAAGCAGCCAAATCCAGAGCACCAGATCTGGTAACATAAATAGTTACTTGCCAGTGCCAGTGACGGGAATGCCGGGTAGCAGTTTTAAAGGCAGGCACCTCGCGTAAAGTAAGTTTTGCTTGTTTTCCGACACTTTCTTAATATTCCCGCGCAGATGCGTATGGTAACCTTTTCGGCACCAAAAATTGCTTTATAACCGGCTCTGAACTGTGTACAAGGATATAGTCATAATAAAAACAATAGCCATCCCGTTAAGGATGGCTATTGCAACCAGCTAAAACAGTGGTACTGATTAAGCTTCGTTTTCGTCCTCCGTTTTTAAATCATACTGCTTTGCATGCAACAGCTCTTTGTTAGTGGCTGCGTAAAATGTATTTACATACTTGCCTATAGTGCTTGCCATCGATGCTGTTGTTTCTATATTTGTTTTAGATAGTGTTGTTGTATCTGTAGGAACACTGGTCGTATCTGTTGGAGTCGGCGTTTCTGTCGTGTCAGGTACAGGCGTTTTCGTGGTGTCTGTCTGAGCCATGGCTGTTCCTAAAATAAAAGTGGAAGCTGCTACCAGTACAAATTTTGTTGCAATTTTTTTCATGATATAAAGGTTTTAAAGTTTGATAATGATCACCTGTCTTTGTATTTATAGAAGCAGGTGTCTATTATAAAAACGCAATATTGGAACCTTTATATACAAAGGTTTAGTTAATGGAAACTATAATATTTCTAAAACGTCGGGGTCTGTATCGGAAAATAAATGACTGTATCCTGTTTAAACCATTAAACAGATGTACATATTATTACAGCAATTGCATTCGATACATGTACAAAGCATAAAAAAAGCCTCACAATACTGCGAGGCTTATTAATTATCTTCAATAGTAATAACCGTTTAAGCAACGGGCTCCAGGTATTGGGCATAAGCATAGCCTTCTTCCCCGTCTTTGGTGCGAACTGACCACCAAAGATCGTTGGCTTTACTTACTAAAGTAATGATTTCATCTTTAGCAGCTTTACCAACAATAGGCTGATCGGTGCCGGGGCCTTTCCTGATATTCAGGTTCGACTCCTGTGTAACAACACGGATCTGGCTGCCTGCTTCTGCTTTGGCATTTACATTGAGTATTAAATCGCCGCTTGCATAATTGGGATCAATTTGGTTGTAAACGTCCCAAAGCTGGTCTTTAGCTGCTCCGCTCGGAGCATCGCCATCAATATATAGTACGCCGTCCTGCTCCCTTACAGCCAGGTTGCTTACACCTGCTGCATGGGCAGCGTCAACTAATGCCTGGTATTTGTCCTGAAGTGCCATAGTATTTTTTTGATTTGTGTTGATTATGATACAATGTACAAGTGATCAATGAATGATGTATCAGAAATGGTTCCGCTACCCACTTATTTTACAGTTAAGCTTTTGCTTTCAACTTTCTTGGGCTTAGTGGACTGAACTTTCTGCATCAGGGTTTTCAGATCTTTCTTAGCGATCTCTCCCGTAAGGGTTACTACACCATCATTTACAGATGCCTGCACGTCCGGATGATCTTTAATAGCGTCGGTTACCGCAGTTTTTAAAGAATCGTCGGCTGTAATAACTACCGGAGCCGGTGGCGGCGGGGGGGTGACAGAAGTTTGGTTCTGTACGCTTTTAATTCCTTCAACACCTTTTACAGCAGATTCTGCAGCAGCCTGGGCCGCCGGATCTTTCAATTCACCAGAGATTGTTGCTACCCCATCTTTTACTTCTACAGTAGCGCCTGTCAGTTCAGGATTAGCGCTGATGGCGGCTTCAGCAGCAGTTTTCAGATCCGCATCGCTTTTGCCTTTGCAGGAGGGAAAGGCAAACGAGAAGGCAACAATGGTAATAATGGCCAGAATTCTTTTCATTTTCATTCAGATTTAGTAGTTGTTAAAAAGCTAAGCAAACACCATCGAAATCGATGCCAATTATTAGCCTCGGGGGTGGATATTTTTTTATTATTGTAATATTAACAAACGGCTTTCTTCAGGGCCGTTTTGTCTATTAAGGCAATGGCTTTAGCCTCTGTTTTGATGTAACCCAGCTCAATGAACTCGTTAATAGATTTGTATACGGTTTCGTAGGCAGTACCTACATAGGCTGCAATATCCTGCCGGCTGGTAGTGAACGCTATAAATCCTGCTTCATTAGTGCCAAATTTATTTTCCAATGCGAGTAATGCCTGGGCTAGCCTGGCACGTACATTCATATGAGCCAGGTTGCGCATTCTTATTTCCGAAAGCATCAGTTCGTCAGCCATGAACATCATAAAACGGTACGCAAAGTTTTGGTTGGTTTTGAAGGTTGCTTCGAAAAAGTCGAGGCTGATATATAGGGATGTAACACTGGTAAGAGCTGTAGCAGTAATCGGGTATGGGCTGGCAGCACTGCTGAGCCCGCGGTGTCCCAGTATGTCTTGTTGGTGGGCGAAGCGCAATATGAGCTCTTTTTCCTGGTCCCATAGCTTATGTACTTTGGCAACTCCGTTCAGCATAAAATAAATGCCGTTTACAGGGTCGCCTTCTTTAAGGATCATTTCTCCCTTTCTGTACTGATATACCTCGGCGTGTGCATCGAGTGCAGGCCACCACTCATTCATGCAATATCGGTAGAGAAAAGAATGCCTCGCTTCATTGATCTTCTTAATACGCATCATCAACTAAAGATAAACGAATCTGCCTTATGTTGCAGGGGTTTGTAAGTGGGTGGAGCGAAGCAGGTTGTGTATTTGTTTTTGTATGGATAGGTTTGCAGGCAGGTTGACTACTTCGCCGATAATAATAATTGCCGGATTTTCTAATTCCGCGTGCTGCGCTTTGAAATAGATATCTTTTACCCGCCCTGTAACAATTTTCTCAGTCGGCAATGTGCCGTTTTGTATAATGGCCACCGGTGTGTCGCCTTTCCCATGGATGGTGAAGACTTCGGCAATTTGCTCCAGTTTGCTCATGGCCATTAATATAATTACAGTGGCGCTTGATTGGGCTGCCAATTGAATATCTTTTGAAAGGTCTCCGTTCCTGGTGGTGCCGGTAACCACCCAAAAGCTCTCGTTGGTGCCCCTGGCTGTTACCGGTATCATTTGTGAGGCAGGCACTGCCAGCGCGCTGGAGATGCCCGGTACCACTTCTATTTCCATTCCGGCGCTTTGAGCTGTTTCTATCTCTTCCCAGGCACGGCCAAATACAAAAGGGTCGCCTCCTTTTAGTCTAATTACATATTCAAATTTATCTCCATATTGCAGTATCCGGTCGTTGATTTCGGACTGGCTTAACGCATGGCAGCCATATCTTTTTCCTACAAACTGTTTAATGCAGCCGGGTTTACAGTAGGATAGCAGCTCGGTATTAGCCAGGGCGTCATATAGTACTACATCGGCCATGCTTAGCTTTTTTATAGCTTTTACAGTAATTAGGTCGGGATCGCCAGGACCTGCGCCAATCAAAATTAATTTGCTCATAATGTATTAAAAATAAATATATGTAATATTATTTGATTAAAATTACAGAATATTATTGTTATTGTATTATATTTGATATATAAAATTATTAATTATTTATTCTATTTTAAGCTGCTTTTGTATAAATAGTTTATATTGTTTAAATTTTAATATAATATTGCCTGCCATTTTTCTTTAAATCACAAAACGACATTTATGAAAGTTGTTGTTATTGGTAATGGTATGGTAGGCCAGAAATTCTGCGAAAAGCTGCTTTCCAAAGGAATTCCGGGTTTACAACTAACTGTTTTTGCTGAGGAAACCCTTGCTGCTTACGATCGTGTACACTTGAGTTCTTACTTCGCCGGGAAAACAGTAGAAGATTTGACGCTTCAGCCCGTTAAATGGTATGAAGAAAAAGGGGTTGACCTGAGACTGGGCGACCCGGTTCGGGAGGTTGACCGGTTGAAGAAAACCGTAACATCGTTTGAAGGACTTACCATTGCTTACGATTACCTGGTGTTTGCTACCGGTTCGGCCGCATTTGTACCGCCCATTCCCGGAGTTGATAAACATGGGGTGTTTGTGTACCGCACGATAGAAGATCTGAATATGATCTGGCGGCATGCGGCCACCGCTAAAACGGCTGTTGTAATAGGCGGGGGATTACTGGGTCTTGAAGCGGCAAAAGCCTGCCTCGATCTGGGTATTAAAGATACTCATGTTATAGAGTTCGCCCCCCGCCTGATGCCCCGGCAGATTGATGAAGCAGGCTCTGAAATATTGATCCAGAAGTTGAAAGAGCTGGATATTACCACGCATACGGGTAAGAATACCGCAGCCATCCTGGGCAACGAAACAATTAAGGGAATGATCTTTACAGACGGTACTATTTTAAGTACCGATATGCTGATCATATCTGCAGGTATAAAACCAAGAGATGAGCTGGCACGTGCCTGCGGATTAACTGTTGGCCCCAGGGGCGGCATTGTTGTCAACGATCATATGACCACCAATGATGAGCACATTTTTGCCATAGGCGAATGTGCTTTACATAACTCCATGATTTACGGGCTGGTGGCTCCCGGATATGAAATGGCGGATGTTGTCGCTATGCAATTAGCAGGAGCCGCCAAGCAATTCCCGGGATTTGACATGAGTACCAAACTGAAGCTGATTGGTATTGATGTGGCCAGCTTTGGCGATCCTTTTATTTCGGGCAGCGAAGCTAAAACCATTGTTTTCCGGGATAATCACCGGGGCATTTATAAAAGGATCAACTTTTCGAATGATGGTAAAGAGCTATTGGGAGGCGTTCTGGTGGGAGACGCAGAGGCTTACAATATGTTGTTGCAGATTTGTAAAAATAAAATGGCTTTGCCTCCCGATCCGATGGACCTCATCATAAAAGCTAAAGAAGGGACAGCAGATGCGGGAGCCGGGGTGGTAGCCCTGCCCGATGATGCCCTGATTTGCAGCTGCGAAGGCGTTACCAAATTGGATATATGCAATGCGGTGACGGAACAAGGGTGTGAAACGGTTGATGCTATCAAAAAGTGTACGAAAGCTGCTACCGGTTGCGGAGGTTGCGCACCAATGGTGAAGGATATTATGGTGCATACCATGAAGCAGCAGGGTAAGTTGGTGCGTAATGTACTTTGCGAACATTTTGGCTACTCCAGGCAGGAATTATACGACCTGATAAAATTGAAAGACCTGCACAGTTTTGACGAGGCACTCGATGCTTTGGGAGAAGGCGACGGCTGTGAGACCTGCCGGCCGGCCATAAGCTCTATATTAGCCAGCTTATGGAATGAATTGATCGTAAAAAAGGAAAATGCTACTTCACAGGATACCAACGATCGCTTCCTGGCCAATATTCAAAAAGGCGGCACTTATTCAGTGGTGCCACGTATTCCGGGTGGTGAAATAACTCCTGATAAATTACTGGTAATTGCACAGGTGGCCAAGAAGTATAATTTATATACCAAAATAACCGGTGGGCAGCGTATTGATATGTTTGGCGCCCATTTAAATGATCTGCCTTCCATCTGGGAAGAACTGATCGAAGCGGGCTTCGAAAGTGGCCATGCTTACGGGAAATCATTGCGCACGGTTAAAAGCTGTGTAGGCAGCACCTGGTGCCGGTTCGGTTTGCATGACAGCGTGAGCTATGCTATACGCATTGAAGAGCGTTACCGCGGCCTCCGTTCTCCTCATAAGCTGAAGTCGGCCGTGTCTGGTTGTATACGGGAATGCGCAGAGGCGCAATCAAAAGATTTCGGTATCATCGCTACTGAAAAAGGCTGGAACCT
>JBQGCI010000401.1:0-13352 GCA_052038405.1 Acinetobacter pittii | reverse complement strand
GAGGGGTGTCAATGCTTTATATACGGATGATGTGTTATTTAATAACCGTAATTACGAGATCAACAGGAATAACGGCGAGTTGCTGTTATCTTATATCAGGGGAACCTCGTTCCGCATTACGGCAGGTTATAAGCGGGAACATAAAAAAAATGCAGGCCTGTATGGCGGGGAAACTTCTCTATCTAATGCGCTGACTGCTGAAAGCAAATACAATATCCTGCAAAGCGCTGCTGTTACCGGTAAGTTCACTTACAACGGTTTGAAGTATAGCGCCGGAGCTGATAATGCACAAACAACCGTGGGGTACATCATGCTGGACGGACTGCTACCTGGTACCAACCTTTTGTGGAACCTTCAACTCACTAAGCGCCTTTTAAATAACCTCGAGCTTAACTTACAATATGACGGGCGTAAGCCGGGAAGTACACGCACCATACATACCGGGAGGGCTTCCATTACTGCCCTATTCTAACTGAACGACAGTTGTATATATTTCACGCGACGGCGCAATGCCTGTTCGTGTATGAAAAGCTTGTTGGATTATTTTTTATAATAAGCCAACATCCGTTTTATAGAAATGCATCCAACTGTTTTGCGAATACAATAACCTCGGACTGGCCTGGTCAGTGTCTTAACAGGGGAAGCGATAGGTTCCATCTTATGTAATAAATAAATCTGATACCTGTTTATTATACAGGATTTGACCTGGTCGTATATGGTTCTGTTATAAAGATTCCCAGTGTCACTACAGCTTTGCTTTTCTAATGATCTCAATTTTCAGGATCAGCCCGGTTAATGCTTTGATTGTTGTCCGGTTGATCTCTGGGGTCGGTGCATCCATAGAAAATCAACAATTTTAAGATGCCGCCAAAAAAATCCCCCGGTAAAGCCGGGGGATATCTGTTAATTCAAATGCGGGTGATCATTACTTCTTTAATACTTCTGCCATTGTTTTACCAATGTCGGCAGGGCTGCTTACCACATGGATGCCACACTCGCTCATAATTTTCATTTTAGCGGCTGCTGTATCATCGGCACCGCCTACAATTGCGCCCGCATGTCCCATGCGGCGGCCGGGAGGAGCTGTTTGGCCTGCGATAAATCCCACAACTGGTTTTTTATTCCCGGTAGCTTTGATCCAGTTTGCGGCTTCGGCTTCCATGCCACCGCCAATTTCACCAATCATAACAATCGCGTCCGTTTCGGGATCGTTCATTAATAATTCTACCGCTTCTTTGGTAGGAGTACCAATGATCGGATCGCCACCAATGCCAATGGCGGTACTGATGCCCAAACCTGCTTTTGCAACCTGGTCGGCTGCTTCATAAGTAAGCGTACCAGATTTGCTTACAATACCTATGCGTCCTTGTTTAAACACAAACCCTGGCATAATACCCACTTTGCACTCGCCGGCAGTTATAACACCCGGGCAGTTAGGACCGATCAATCTTGTATTTGAGGCCAGTAAATAGTTTTTCACTTTCACCATGTCCTGTACAGGAATACCTTCAGTAATACATACTACCAGGCCAATACCTGCGTCGGCAGCTTCCATGATCGCATCTGCTGCAAAAGCCGGTGGAACAAAAATAATGCTCACATCGGCGTTGGTGGCTTTAACCGCATCAGCTACTGTATTAAACACCGGTCTGTCCAGGTGGGTAGTGCCCCCTTTGTTAGGAGTAACGCCACCTACCACATTGGTGCCATATTCAATCATCTGAGTTGCATGGAAGGTTCCCTCTGTGCCGGTAAAGCCCTGTACTAACACTTTCGAATCTTTATTTACTAATACTGCCATTTTATAGTTTTTTCTGATTGGTTACAAAAGTAAGGAAACCAGCATGCTAATAAGCTAAATTTTTGCCGATTCCTATACAAAAAGAAGAATGATCATGTAAGGTTAGCACAGGAAGGGAATATTGGGCCGGGATTATTATTATTTAGGCGAACCAACAACGCCGTCGCCATCCATATCAGCATTAAACTTTTCTTCCAGGACGTCCCGTACATCTTCATGTACTTCTTTCGGAATCTCTCCGGTTTCCTGGATGGTGCGCATATTTTTTGCATCCTGCAGGAAGTTGGACGCAAAAATAAACTCATTCAGCTTTTGGTTGTCGCTGTAAATAATTTCTTTGTTGGTGCCCTCCCATTCTTTCTCGCCCTGGTGCATATAAACGATATGGTCGCCAATTTCCATCACACTATTCATGTCGTGCGTGTTCATGATGGTTGTAGTGTTATATTCCTGGGTGATCTCACTGATCAATTTATCAATTACAATAGAGGTTTGAGGATCCAGGCCGGAGTTGGGCTCGTCGCAAAACAGGTATTTAGGGTTGAGTACAATAGCCCTGGCCAATGCCACCCTTTTTTGCATACCACCACTTATCTCTGAAGGGAATTTTTTATAAGCATCTTCGTTCAGTTTTACCCGGTCCAGCACTTCTTTCACCCGGGCTTTTTTCACCGAATACTTATCATTCGTAAACATGTCCAGCGGAAATATAACGTTCTGTTCCACTGTCTGACTGTCAAATAACGCTGATCCCTGGAACAGCATACCGATTTCCTTTCGGATAGCTTTTTTCTCTTCGAGGGACATGGTAACATAGTTGGTACCATTGTAAATCACTTCGCCCTCGGTAGGATGCATCAGTCCTACAATGCATTTCATTAAAACCGTTTTGCCACTACCACTTGAGCCAATAATAAGATTACACTTACCTGGCTCCATTACGGCACTTACTTCTTTCAGTACTACTTTTTCTCCAAAACTTTTTTTCAGACCTTTTATTTCTATCATGGTACTTCAGCTTTTCGAAGCAATGAATTTCATTGTAAAGAAACCGGTTGGTTTTTGATGATCCATTTTTGCGGCGGTTATAATAATAACGCGGACAAAATATAATCGGCTAACAGGAGTAATACGCAGGACACAACCACTGCTCTTGTACTTGACCGGCCGATTTCCAGGGATCCGCCTTTTACATGATATCCGTAAAACGAAGGAACACTGGTGATCAGAAATGCAAAAACGAAGCTTTTGGTTAAAGCGAAAAATACGTTATACCCGTTAAAGTTCATCAGGAGCCCATTGTCGTAAATGGACGGATCGATGATACCTGCGGCAGAGCCAGCGATACGGCCGCCTACAATACCCAATACCATAGCTAAAATGATCAATAAGGGAATGGTGATGACGCCGGCCAGGATCTTGGGAAGTATTAAATAAGCTTTAGTATTAATGCCCATTATTTCGAGGGCGTCAATTTGCTCGCTTACCCGCATATTTCCCAGCTCACTGGCTATTTTACTGCCTACTACCCCAGCCAAAACAATACAACCCAGGGTAGGGGCAAACTCAAGGATCACGGTATCGCGCACAATTTGGGCTATAGTGGTTTTGGGAATAATGGGCGATACCAGCTGATAAGCAGTTTGTACGGTAGAAACGGCACCAATAAAAAAGGATATAATACTAATGATACCCAGCGACCCGATGCCGATATCGTTGCATTGCTGCATAAACTGCTTCCAGTACATGGTTTTATTCTCGGGCATTCGAAACATGCCGTTGAACATCTGGATGAACTGCCCGAATTCTCTAAGTATTTTCAAGAATAAAGTCGTTTAGTTGGAAATAGCCTATTTTTTCTTTTGGGTGTTACCCTGGTTTTTTGCTGCCTCTGAACCAGTTTTGGCCGACATTGCTGCTGACTTTATCTGAGCATCTGTAACTGCTATTAAAGCCATGTTCACAATATTGTTCACCGTACTACCCAGTTGCAACAAATGTACCGGTTTTTTTAAACCTAAAAGAATAGGACCTATTGCATCGGTAGCACCAATCTCTTTCAGGATATTGTAGGTAATATTGCCCGATGCTAAATTAGGGAAGATTAACGTGTTTACTTCTTTTTCAACCAGTTCGCTGAAAGGATACATTTCTTTTAACAAACTGTTATTAAGCGCCACATTCGCCTGCATCTCGCCGTCAACGATCAGGGAGGGGGATTTTTGCTTCACTAATTCCCGGGCTTTTGAAACCAGTTGTGCCTCAGGCGTATTGCTGCTGCCAAAATTCGAGTAGCTTAACATAGCGATTCGCGGTATGATATTAAATGCAGCGACCTCTTTAGCCGTTAACAATACTATTTCAGCCAGTTCTTCAGCTGTCGGGTTAATGTTTACCGTAGTGTCCGCTAAAAAAAGAGGCCCTTTGGAAGTCATGATGAGGTACATACCTGCCACTTTTTTCACACCTTCCTCGGTACCAATGATCTGGAGAGCCGGGCGAATAGCATCTGAATATCTTTTGGTAAGCCCTGAGATCATACAATCCACATCACCGCATGCAACCATCATACAGCCGAAGTGGTTGCGATCTTCCATCAGTTTGGAAGCTTCTTCCTGTGTATAGCCCTTTCGTGCCCTCTTCTTGTAGAACAATTCTACATATTCGGCTCTTTTAGCTTTAGAGTCGTCACTACGCGGGTTGATTACCGGTATGTCACTGATATCCAGCTTGTGTATATCGGCCAGCTCCTGTATTTTTTTAACGTCTCCCAAAAGGGTAGGATAGCCAATTCCTTCGTCGAGTACAATTTGTGCGGCTTTTAAGATGTTTACATTTTCACCTTCTGCAAAAACAATACGTTTGGGTGCACTGCGGGCTTTGGCGCCTAATACGCGCAATACCTGGTTGTCGAGGCCCAATCTTTTATTCAGGTCATGCTCGTATTGCTCCCAGTTCTCAATATTGATCTTGGCCACGCCCGATTCCATCGCGGCTTTAGCCCCGGCCGGAGCTACAGTTGACAGCAGGCGCGGGTCGAGCGGCTTGGGGATGATATATTCAGGCCCAAAATGCATGTTATGTTGGTTGTAGGCCAGGTTCACGATATCAGGTACCGGGGTTTTTGCCATTTCAGCCAGCGCTTTTACAGCAGCCAGTTGCATCTGGGTGTTGATTTGCGTAGCCCTTACATCCAGGGCGCCCCTGAAAATATACGGGAACCCCAACACATTATTGACCTGGTTAGGATAGTCGCTACGGCCTGTGGCCATAATAACATCCTTGCGTGCTGTGGTGGCTTCCTCCCACGATATTTCAGGGTCGGGGTTGGCCATGGCAAAAACAATCGGGTTTTTGGCCATGCTTTTTACCATGTCTGCATTTAAAACATTGGCTGCACTCAATCCTATAAATACATCGGCTCCTTTAAGCGCTTCCGCCAGCGACATATCTTTAGGTGCAATGGCAAAGGGCGCTTTTATATCATCCAGCCCGGTGCGTCCTTTATGTAAGGCGCCCTTGCTGTCGAACATGATAAAGTGCTCGGGTTTGGCGCCCATTTGCTGGTATAATAATACACAGGCCATGGCAGCGGCGCCGGCACCATTTACTACAAATTTTGCCTTCTCTATTTTTTTCTTTTGAAGTTCCAGGGCATTCAGCAGGGCGGCAGCGCTGATAATGGCGGTGCCGTGCTGATCGTCGTGCATTACCGGTATTTTCAGGCGTTTCTTCAGCTCCCGCTCAATATAAAAACAGCCCGGAGCCTTGATATCTTCCAGGTTGATGCCGCCGAAAGTAGGCTCCAGCGCCTGAACGATCTCCACGAACTTTACAGGATCTTTTTCATTGATCTCTATATCGAATACATCAATGTCTGCAAAAATTTTAAACAATACGCCTTTGCCTTCCATTACCGGCTTCCCGGCTTCGGGGCCGATATCGCCCAGGCCCAGCACCGCAGTTCCGTTACTGATCACAGCCACCAGGTTGCCCTTGGCCGTGTATTTATATACGTTTTCTACATTTTCGGCAATCTCCAGACAGGGAACTGCCACACCCGGCGAGTAAGCCAGGGAAAGGTCCCTTTGGGTTTTAGCTTCTTTGGTGGGAATGACTTCAATTTTCCCGGGGCGTCCCTTGGCGTGGTATTCCAGCGCCAGCTCTTTTCTTAAATCTTTTTTAGACATAAGCAACGATTAAAAATCGGGCGAAAAGTAACTTAAATTGGGGTAACTGACAAAAAGATTAATTTTCGGGAATGCCGCAAAAAATTCATATTTGTATTTGTTTATGTGAATCGTGATACCTGATTTTTCCAATACCTGCTAAAATAGTATTCCTGTATGAAAAAGACATTTCCCTTGCTTGCCCTGTTGCTGGTGATTTTAACGGCTTGCCCGAGAAAGCAGGATATTATAGATTCTGGTAACGGAGATAAAAAAATAGGATACCTGTTTTATACTGATTTCATAAATAATTACAACTCCAGTTTAAAAGAAGCGTTTGTTAAATTCAAAACAGCTGGTGTTACAGATCTGATTATTGATCTTAGATATAATCATGGCGGAGATTTGGACGCCGCTGGTTTTCTGGCGTCTTTGATTGCGCCAAGATCCGCCGTTCAAAGCAGATCATTATTTACACAGTTAGATTTTAATACACTTTTAAATGCAGAATATGACCGGAATGGATGGAGCCGAAAATTTACGTTAGGCGGAGGTGCACTGGATCCGCTTAGTGCGAATTTAAATTTAAGTACCGTTTATATAATTGCAACAGACGATTCCTATTCGGCTTCTGAATTACTGACCTTTTGTTTAAGGCCATACATGAAAGTAGTTCATGTTGGAGGTAACACCGGTGGTAAATTTACAGCCTCGATGACCGTTGCTGCTTACGACAGTTATGGTGGAAAATTGAATACTATTTACAACCCCAACACACTAACCAGCAGTGCTAAAGATTCTTTGAAGGATTGGGCGATGCAGCCAATAGTTGCGATATATAAAGACTCAAAGGGCGCTGATTTCTCCGCCGCAGCAACGCTTGTACCCGATGTGCCTGTTGAAAGTAGGGAAACAGACTTGTCCTCGTTTAAATCAATCGGTGATCCAGCCGATTATTTGCTGGCTGCTACTATTGCTAAAATTACCGGAACCCCGGTGTCTGCATCTACAGTGAACAGGTCGGTTAGCAATATGAAGCCTGCCAATTTGTTTTTGGGTATTGGAGAGGTCAAAAAAGATGCTGTGATCTGGAGACCTGTACGGGCTCAATCTGCGGGAACTCTTGCTGCGGGGATCAATACAGTTTCTCAATTCGTATACGACGGAATGTCTGTTTTTTACAGATGGAATACCTCTATGACAACCAAGCGGCCTACCGTTGCCGACCAGGACCCTAAACAATATTTTTCATCTGTATTATATCCTTTAGACGCACAGCATGGTTGGTCGTGGATCACCAATGATGTAAACGCGCTACTAAATGACTTCCAGGGTACACCCGTGGCTTTTGGATGGGGGCTAAGTTATCTGTGGGCTGATGCAACCAGAACAAAACTAGTGGCAATTGTCAACTATGTATTTCCAAATACGCCTGCTGCGAATGCAGGAATAAAACGGGGCGAGCTGATTTCGAAAATCAATGGCCTGGATATTACTAATAATGCCACTGACAATGGTTACTATTTAAAGCTTGCGGGGGGTAGTCCTGTTACCATATCAATCGGGAATGGCAGCGCTAGCAGAAGTGTAAGTCTTACTCCTGTAACCATTGCTGCCAATCCTGTGTTGAAAGATACTATTTACACTTTTAAGAAATAATAGTGGCTGATTTCTACAGCAGCGGGGTGTTTTGAAAAATAGATACCGACTTTAAGCTTTTCGTAATGCAAATATTTCGTATTCTATTGCACTCTTATGGGCGTCGGCTTAATTCGGTTATTTTCGATGATATCTAGCTTTATATACTGATCTCTTTGAAGTAGCCCGCGTATTTTATTATTTCTGATTTTGGAGATTTTTGCTAATTGTGCATGGTACGAGGGCGAATATTCTAACGATTTCGAATTTTTTAAAAAGGTAGATTCGATTTCAGTCATTTTGCTTGCCTGATCATCTGTCAGTTCAATAAGAGGCTTAAGTTTCAAAACTTTTTTCTGCGCTTCTTTCCAATATTGATTTTTTTGCGAAGAAGCGCAAGACCATAGTAGTGACAAGGCTATTAAAAAGTAAGATACTTTCATGATATCATTTTCTGCAAGACGGAATAGCTGATGTCAACAGTTGTCAGTATACACCGACGATTATCTCTCAATCCAAACCTTTCTCCCTGAAAGCGCACTTAAGGAGTCTTTTGTGCGGGTGGTATCAGCGCCGGCTACCGGAAGTTGGATAAACAATTTATAACTAACCGAGTCGGCCGTTTCCATTTCAATCGGCCATTGAATGGTTTTGAGCTGGTTAAACCGTTTGGAAGCTCTTGGTTGCTTTGCAATTTCGAGTATATATTTATAACTGTCAGCCGGTGATATTGCGGTAGCCGGTTGGGATGGGGGTGGCGTGACGCTATCGCCGGTCAGAGGCATGGCGGCACTATTGCTGGTTGCAGTCACCTCCTCCATATTGTTCTCGTTCTTTTCATTATTCTGGCTATAAAACCATACTACGGCTGCCACTGCCACCAGGCAAATGGCCCCGATAATAGCGGCCGGCCTGGTTTTACGCGGCTTCCGGCTTTCATCGATATAAGATTGGGGTACAGAATTTTTTTCGGTGATAGGCACCGGCTTCTTCTTTTCCTTTTCGGTGTGGGCAAATTTCTCTTTATGAAACTCAAAGCTACCGTCCATCTTTTTGGTAAGGGTACCAATACCTGCAAGAAAATAAGGCTTTCCCGTATTCAGGAAATTGATGGCTCCTTCAATTTCAGAAAGGAGATCCGACTCGGCCAGCACTTTCATTTTTCCTGTTTGCTGAGATACAAACCGGATCAGCTCTTCATCGAAGCCGTGCACTTTAGTTTGTTCAAAACTGATATTCAGCAGCGACGTTCCCTTCTTGCCGTAATCTGCTTCAGGGTTATAGGTATTGTCTGCATGAAAAGTGCCTAAGCCGGGAAGACTTAAAACTTTATTTGTGGCGAGGTATTGAGCCAGTACGGGCGCTAATTTCATTCGCTTGTTTTTTTTTGAACGCCGCTTTGCGGCTGGTTTATTATCGAATGCCTGCCTGTCGGCAGACAGGTAACGCCCGGTTAATTATGTCCCTCTTGTAAAAATTTTTACCTGGGCGTTTCATTAGTATTGTTTTGTTCACCACAATGGTTGCAGCTGAACGGTTTTTAATGGCCGAATCCTGTTGGCCATATAGAGCTGGTTATGGACATTAGCCAAAGTCGGCAGCTCGTTTCACAAACAATTGATTATGATGAGTTCGCAATATAACCGATTTTATTGTATTACCAAAATGGTATAAACTACTTAATTTTGAGCCATGTATACCCAGGAGGAAGAGCGTTTTATAGAATACTGGGCCGCCAACCGTCAAAAGAAAAAGCGGGTTTTCAGGCAGATCTTGCTGGGTTTGCCTGCAGGGTTGATTTTAATGACCGCTATCCTGGCTAATTTTATGAGTGGCTGGTATAAACGTGCCGCTATGGTGGCCAATGCGGACCCCTCGTTATTTATAATTTTATTAATTGCTGGAATAATTATTGTTGCGTTTGCCGGAGTGTTTACGTCTTACCACAAGTGGGATATTAACGAAACCCGCTATAAAGAGCTCATTAATAGAAAATAAAACGCTCTGCCCGTTCACTTTAAATTTAAATCTCGAAAGAAAATGAAAAAAAGATCTTGGCTTCCGGTTGCTGCTGTGGTAACCGCTTTGGCTTTAACGGCTTGCCTGAAAAAAGGCGATGATGTGCCGCGATGCACCCCTAACTCTTTAACAGCAGACCGACAATCGATTGACTCGTTTTTGAATGGCTCTTCAATGGTGACTTATAATCCCAATCTTGGAGTCTACACCGGCGTGCTAAACCCTGGAACAGGTAACAAGCCTACTGATGACTCTTTAATTCGGTTTAAGTATACGATTAAAACACTTAGTGGCACTACAGTCGTATCCAGTGATACCATTCCTTCTTCCCAGGTAGCCACCAGCTTACGGTTAAGTGACCTCAAGAATGGCGAACCGGTACTTTATAATTTTGCATCGAGTGTCAATCAGGGAGGTTCGTTTAGAGTTATTGTTCCTTCTTCATACTATGCCGGCAGTCAGATAGTGTCAGGTGCCGGTTGCCAGCAATTAACAACAACTTCGGGTGTGGTGCTTCCTGCTTATTCGCAGTTAATTTATGATTTTGTATTAACCAACGTTAAAAAACCATAGATGGGAATTAATAGAATATTGGTGATTGCGGGTTTATTGGTGGTAATTGCATCTGGATGTTTGAAAAGTGATAAGGTTGAACCCTGTGTCGTTAAAACTTTAGAGCAGGATAAGGCAGCAATGACCCCATTTGCAGCGGATAGTTCCATAACGGAAGAGGCTAACGGAATCCTGTATAAGATCATTACTCCCGGTAATGCCACTCGTCCTGCAATCAATAGTTTAATTGTCGCGAAATATGTTGGCAAAAATTTAAGCGGTGTTCAATTTGATGCCGGACAATTTAACCAGCCTATAGCCCTATCTGAGCTGATTCCTGGTTGGCAGATCATTATGCCGAAGATAGGAGTCGGGGGAAGAGTGAAAATGGTTATTCCTTCATCATTGGCATATGGTTGCAGGGCGCCAGCCCGGGATGTATACAACCAGCCACTTTATTTTGACGTAGAGTTAGTATCTGTGCAATGACCTATTAGTATATGTTTTAAGCTCGATTAATTCGGGCTTTTTTTGTTATATATAGGTTGATCATACACTGCAGTACAAGCGAGCGTGGCAATACCGATTTCCTGTACTCACTGTCGATTCCATAAAAATGTTATAGCAGGCGCTGCATTCCGCTTATTTTTGCCTTCTAAAATGTTGTAATGCTATACGAGCCTATTTCAGTGTTTGATATGTTGAAAATTGGGGTAGGACCTTCCAGCTCCCATACCTTAGGTCCCTGGCGGGCTGCGGAACTTTTTGTGGGTGAGTTGGAATTGAAAGGTTACCTCAACCAGGTGGAGCAGGTTAAAGTGCTGCTGTACGGTTCGTTGGCTAAAACGGGCGTAGGACATGGTACCGGTATAGCGGTACAGATGGGCCTTTGCGGCTACGATCCGGTTAGCTTCGATGTAGAACAGATCACGCCGGCTATTAACCGCATTGCGCAGCAACAGCAAATTGTATTGGCGGGTAAAAAGCCGATAGCTTTTAACCCGGCTACCGATATACAATTTCTTTTCACCGAAACCCTGCCGTATCACTCTAATGGAGTCACCTTTTTAGCTGCTTTAAGCAACGGGGAGCATCTTGCCGAAACCTACTACTCTATAGGTGGGGGCTTTGTAAAAAAAGAAGCCCGCCCGGACGACGCGGTCCGAGGGGGGGGAGAAACCAGGAGCGGCGCTTCAGTCAGCCTGCCTTTCCCCATTGATGATGCCGATGATTTGCTGAGATGGTGTATTAAAACCGGGCTGGCTATTCATGAGATCGTTTATGAAAATGAGCAGGCCTGGCGAAAAGAAGATGATGTGAGAGCAGGCATCTTAAAAATATGGCAGGTGATGAAGGACTGTGTGTATCGTGGCTGCCATACCACCGGTATTTTACCCGGTGGCCTGAATGTGCACCGGAGAGCGGCGGGGTTGAATAAAAAGCTGATTGGTGATGCCGCGTATAGCAACTATGAAGAATGGATCGCTGCTATACAAAAAGGCGGTAACAGTTTTAAATATATACTGGATTGGGTGAGTTGTTTTGCACTGGCGGTGAATGAAGAAAATGCCTCTTTCGGTCGCGTGGTAACAGCACCTACCAATGGCTCGGCTGGTGTGATTCCCGCTGTGTTGCACTATTATACGGTTTTTTGCAGTGGTAATGATGAATCTAAAATTATTAATTTCCTGATGACGGCTTCTGAGATCGGCAGTATTTTCAAGAAAGAGTCGACGATTTCAGCGGCCATGGGCGGTTGCCAGGCAGAGATCGGTGTATCCTCTTCTATGGCCGCTGCTGCTTTAACTGAAGCATTGGGCGGTACTCAAAAGCAAGCCCTGATGGCGGCGGAAATTGCGATGGAGCATCACCTGGGCATGACCTGTGATCCTATTGGCGGGCTGGTACAGGTACCCTGTATTGAGCGTAATACCATGGGGGCAATAAAGGCGATTACCGCAAGTCAGCTGGCCTTGCAAAGCACGCCTGATTTTGCCCGTGTTTCACTGGATGCCGTGATCAAAACCATGTGGGACACAGCCCAGGACATGAATTTTAAATATAAAGAAACGGCAGATGGCGGTTTAGCTGTAAATGTTCCCTTAAGTTTGCCTGAATGTTGAGGCTGGTTGGCAAGTTAGTAGCGCCCAAAGAGGAGTAGTGGTATCAAATTTTTAAACGTATTATAATAAAGATGACAAGAACGGAACTGGTACAATTAATTAAAAGCAGGAAATCTTATTTATGTGTAGGGTTGGATACGGATGTAACCAAAATTCCTGAGCACCTGAAAGATCAGCCTGATGGCGTGCTGGCGTTTAACAAAGCGATTATTGATGCTACCCGCGATCTCTGTGTATCGTATAAGATCAACACCGCCTTTTATGAGGCGCAGGGCGTTGCCGGTTGGCAAGCCATGCAGCAAACGGTTGAGTATATCGGCAATGAGCATTTTAAGATAGCGGATGCCAAACGGGGCGATATTGGTAATACATCTGATCAATATGCCAAAGCTTTTTTCTCGGCCCTGTCTTTTGATTCGGTTACCGTAGCTCCTTACATGGGGAGTGATAGTGTACAGCCGTTTTTGAAATATGATGGTAAGTGGGCCATTGTGCTTGGCTTAACTTCCAATAAAGGCGCCGCCGACTTTGAGCTGCAGCCCTGCGGAGAAGGCTTGTTGTATGAGCAGGTATTAAGAACCGTATCGCAGTGGGGCTCTGATGAAAATATCATGTTCGTGGTGGGCGCTACCCAGGCCGATTCTTTTACTGCCATCCGTCAGATCATTCCCGGTCATTTCTTACTGGTTCCCGGTGTAGGGGCGCAGGGGGGCAGCCTGAAAGATATATCAGAAAAAGCCATGAACAGCGATTGCGGGCTATTGGTGAATGTGAGCCGCGATATTATTTTTGCCTCCGGCGGCGCTGATTTTGCGGAAGCTGCGCGTCAGAAGGCCTTAGGTTACCAGGAAGAAATGGGGAAATATTTAAGGTAGCTTCAACTAAAATCTTTATATTTGCGCCCTGGAATTTTTTCAGGATGGTCCGGTAGCTCAGCTGGATAGAGCAACTGCCTTCTAAGCAGTAGGTCATTGGTTCGAATCCAATCCGGATCACTTAAATGAAGATAACTCCCTGTTACACAGGGGGGTTTTATTTTTAGTCGAGTTT
>JBQGCI010000400.1:0-2976 GCA_052038405.1 Acinetobacter pittii | reverse complement strand
ATAAGTCTGCTAAAACAGTTATCAGGATGTTAGTAGATATTGTTAGCAAAAACGGGAATCTTTTACTAAATATACCCGTTCGGGGCGATGGCACTATCGACGAAAAGGAAATGGCTATACTGGAAGATATCGCGCGCTGGATGGACGTGAACAAAGAAAGCATTTTTGATACACGTCCGTGGAAAGTTTACGGGGAAGGCCCTGTGGCGGAGTTCAGCAATCCGGTGAACGCACAGGGATTCAACGAGGGAAAGGTGAAATACAGCGATAAAGATATCCGGTTCAATCAAAAAGATAAAGCAATATATGCTACCGTAATGGATGTACCGGCTGCGGCCATAACTATTAAGCAGCTGGGTAAGGAAAAGAAAAACGGATCGGTAAAACATATTACGTTACTGGGCAGTAATGAAAAAATAAGATGGAAACAGCTTGCCGATGTATTGATAATAGAGAAGCCCGGCTTTATTCCTAATGATATCGCATTGGTGTTTAAAATAACAACTGTCTTAAAATAGACGGGTAGCCTGCTTACATTTTAGATCGCAAATCGTTACAATTGAAATAAACATTAAGAAGGTAAGGCTCATCACGCAATACGTTGACTTAAATATGCTGAATGCCTTAATAGCTGCTTGAACGGTCATTCGTCAGCCCGGCCAATGCGGACGGGGACAGGGCTCAAGAAAATGAATTTTTAAACTAGCGCTGCGTTTTTTAGTACTCAATAATGAAAAAGATACTGTTTACCCTATCATTGGTATTGGCCTGCCAGGCCTATTGCTTTGCGGATATCAGTTTGCCAAAAGTGTTCGGCGATAATATGGTCCTGCAAAGAGACATATTAATTCCGGTTTGGGGTAATGCCACACCCAATGCCACCATTATGGCAAATCTCGGAGGTGTTGAAGTAACTGCCAAAGCCAACGGGCAGGGCAAATGGAGATTGCATTTTCCAAAATTCAGGGCTGGCGGTCCTTATAGTTTAAGCATAGAAGAGAACGGACAGCCGGGGAGCAAACTAACATTGCATAATATTTTAATTGGTGATGTCTGGATAGCCTCCGGGCAATCGAATATGGAATGGGAGGTGCAACAGGCAAAAGACGCCGGCAAAGAAATGGCCAACGCGCATTTCCCGAACATACGTCTTCTTGCGGTTGAACACGACAGGCAACTCACGCCGCGAACCGATATTCGTGGAGGTAAGTGGAAAATCTGCGATACGAATAATGTGAGAAACTGGTCAGCCGTGGCTTATTTTTTTGCACGAAAAGTTCAACGTGATCAAAACGTTCCTGTTGGAATTATTCAGAGCACATGGGGCGGCACCCCGGTAGAAGCCTGGACGAGCCGCGACAGGTTGCTCACTTCACCAGTCACCAAAGCAAGAACGCTTGGCAACGATACGCTTCGCGCTGACCAGTTCGATTATGCAGCCGATAGTTTGAGCTGGGCACGCATCTGGGATCTGGTGTATCATCCACAAAATAACGCAGACAAGATAGTTCCTGCGCGGGAGTATAATGACGCTGACTGGACTGCAATGGAAATGCCAGGGGTATTAAAGGATTTTGGAATCGGGTCTTACGATGGAATGGTTTGGCTGAGAAAAAAAATTATATTACCGGAGTCTTTGCGCCGGAAAGATTTGATCATTAACCTGGGACATCCTGAACAGAACTATTCGCTTTATTTCAACGGCGAAGCAATCTGCAAAAATGTATGGAATGCCAATGCAACCCATTCATATAGCATTCCGGCCCGCCTGGTGCAGGATGGCGAAAATACAATAGCTGTAAGACTGGCCATGTTGTGGGGTGGCGGTGGTTTGAACCCGCCAGCAGAAGATCTCTATATTACCGATGGAACTTCTGCCATTTCTTTAGCAGGAAGATGGGTGTATAAAAAAGACCTGGAAACTCCATTTCCCCCAATACGCAACTACCAGCACCGCCCGGCAGTGCTTTTCAATGCAATGATACATCCGCTGATCCCTTTCGGCATTAAAGGATTCATCTGGTACCAGGGCGAATCCAATGCCTGGGAGGCTTATAATTATCGTACGATGTTCCCCATGCTGATAAACGACTGGCGACAAAGATGGCAACAGGGTAATCTTCCATTTTTGTTTGTACAGCTGGCCAATTTCATGGAAACAAAACCGCTTCCATCTGAAAGTGATTGGGCCGAATTGAGAGAAGCCCAGACATTGACTTTGTCTTTGCCCAACACGGGTATGGCATGTGCCATAGATATCGGTGAAGGCAATGATATTCATCCGAAAAATAAGCAGGACGTGGGCCTTCGCCTGGCATTACTGGCCAATAATATTGCATATAATAAAAAGGATATTGCATCGGGCCCGATGTACAAAGGCTTCAGGAAAGAGGGCAATCGCATACGGGTCAGCTTTACCAATACCGGTTCCGGCCTTTCAACGAAAGACGGAAAAGAAGTAACGGGTTTTGCTATTGCCGGGAATGATAAAAAGTTTTATTGGGCAAAGGCCATCCCTGAAGGAGCCGGTATTATTGTGTATTCAGATAAAGTAAGCAACCCGGAGGCCGTTCGGTATGCCTGGGCCGATAACCCAGTATGCAATCTCATCAATAGAGAAGGCTTGCCTGCACCGCCTTTCAGAACGGATCATTGGAAGGAAATTACCAGGAAGTAAATGTAGTTTAATCAAGAGCCTGTTTTAAAATTATTCATATTCCCAAGAATCATTACCTGCCAGCACGGCAGGCCGGTTAGGCGAACTCGATTCTGACCAATCAAAAATAAAAATATACGAATGAAGATCAAGATCATTGTAATTGCATGTGTACTGTTTTGTCAATCACTGTCGGCCCGGAATGAAAAAGGTCAGCCGGCTCAGTACCACTTAAGTACTAACCGGGTGGCTGAAGTAACAAGCCCCGACAGGTCCATTGTACTGCAGGTGTTTGTATCAGCCTCGGGCGATATTCAGTA
>JBQGCI010000399.1:0-20984 GCA_052038405.1 Acinetobacter pittii | reverse complement strand
GACCGTCATTCCTGCCGTAGCAGCTGTTGGATAAACAGACAACTTGAACATCGTGTAACCGGCCAGGTTCATGCTGCCTCCGCCCAGCTGTATGGGAGATCCCCAGCTTCCGGCATTATAAGTTACCTTAATAGAATTGGTACCCACTCTCACCGGCGTTGTGTTTGCATAATCTCTGGAACCACCCCAGCCATCGCCCACCCAGCCGTTCCAGTTCACTACGGCATCATTGTACAGGTGCAAGGCAATAGTAGGAGGCGGCGCTGCTCCCGCAATTTGCAGAACATTGGGGGATTTGACGTTAAGGCTTGAATTGGCAACCAACAATGTTATCAATCCGTTAGCAATACCTGTGGGTATTTTTACTACGATTTGGGTAGCAGAATGGCTGACGAAGGTAGTAACGGCATTAGTTACGTTTTCGAATAAGATACCGGTAACTAAATGGAGATTGGTTCCGGTGACGGTTAAATTCGCCCCGGGGTCTACCGGATTAGGAGCCATGTTGGTGATAGCCGGCAGGGTAATACCCAGCTCACCGGAAGACTCGGTTTGTACGCCCGAAGCCGCTTCCAGCTTGATTTTTCCCCGGATTGTCGCACCAGGTACTTTTACAACAATTTGCGTTGCCGACTGGCTGACAAAATCGGTAACTGCTGCCGTAACACCGTTAAAGTATATCTTTTTAACCAAATCAAGATCAGTGCCGGTAAGTGTAATGTTGTCGGCATGTTTTGCAGTAGCGGGTGCAATAGAACTTATCAAAGGCAACGTTACTCTCAACTCCTGCTCCGTTTCAAAATCATCTCCGTCCGTACCGCTGTAAGCGATCACCAGTGGGCCGGATTTAGCGCTGTCGGGCACCCTTACCACAATTTCGTCAAAGGTTTTGCTCACAAATTGCGCTACCAGCCGGTCATCCGGAAAGGTTATAGCATGAACCCAGTTCAGGAAAGTACCCCTGATGGTAATATTGGCACCAGGCCTTGCTTCTTCCGTAACAGAAGTAACGGTAGCTCCTACGCCCATATCAAACTGGGCTTTTGAAATGATATCGCCATCACTTGTTTTCAGCGTAACCCTTCCTCTTTCTGCTGCCTGCGGTACCACCAGCGTAATGAGTGTTCCCGACTGCGATTTGAAGGCAGCTTTATCTACCACTGCATTGGCACCTGTGAAGATGATGGCAGAAACCCGGTCGAGATGGTGGCCGATAAACTTTATTTCCTCGCCAGGCTTAACCCCGGTGGGGCCAAAACTCAACAGTTGTACCTGCGATGGACCTTTGTTATCATTATCCTTGCTGCAGGACAAGCCCAGTACCGCCAGTAGCAGGAAAGCCCATAATGAGTGTAATGTGTTATTGATAAGCGTTGTCATGATTTTTCTTTTAATTGACCGTTAAAAATTTAGTCCAGATCTGCCGGTACCACTCTAAGGTTATCAAATGCTATATCTGCATCCAGCGCACCGTTGCCACTGAACAGGATGCGCAAGCCGTAACCTTCGGCATTAACGCCCCAGTTGGTTTTAAAGCCTGCCGATACCTCGTTAAAAGGCACAGTTACCGTTTGCCAGGCGCCCTTGGTGTCAAAAGGCGGACGGAAGAAATAGGGCTCGGTGTTCCAGTCCGGGTCGGGACCTGCCACCTGGCCGATCATAATTTTAATCATATTGTTGTTATAGGGCTTCAGGGTATTGATCTCAAACTTCATGACGTACTTAGCGGGATTCAACACGGCATCGTCTGGCAGGTTGAAACGCGTATCGAGCCCCGGCCTGGGGCCGCCGATCCAGTCTACCCAGGCCCAGCTGCCGATAGATTGCTTGATGCGGTTGAAGGCTCCATTAATGGCCAACGGATCGGAGCCGCTTACGATGTTGCCGCAACCATTCCACCAGCCGCCACAGCTTTCATTATGTATGAGCATCGGCCTGTTGTCCCTGAATAAAAAATCAGACTCGGTAGCGCCGAAATTTGTAGTAACGGTAATTCTTCCGGGCTGTGCGCCAGCGGGTACTCTTACGGCAATCAGTTCATCTTCCAGTTCCACGATCTCACCGTCTGACCCTCCCGGAAAGGTGACCTTTACCGGCGCATAGAAAAACCCGCCCCTGATATAGGCTATTTCCCCGTCTCTTACATACTCCAGCGGCATGGATGCTACCGAGGGAGCGCTTATGGCTACCTTGAAATCGTGCAGCAGCTCGTAGCCGTCGTTAAAAACCAGCCGCAATTTATTGGTGATATCCAGTGGCACATCATTCGGTACCGAGGCCAGTATCGATTTGTCGCTGACATACACAGGGGTAAGCATCGCTTTCTTGTCGTTAAACCAAAGTTCTTTGGCGCCGCCCAGGTTTTCGCCCATGATGGCCAGTAACTGCCCCTGGAAAGCCGATGCCAGCAAAGAGTCTGATGCCGCAGGATCAGTAATACGTACATAATTTACAACAGGCACTCCGCTCGTTTCCTTTTTACAAGAATAGAACCCGGCTGTTATGCCCAGTAATATGACAACAGTAAGTATTGTTTTGTATATATTTTTCATTCGAAAAAGTTTATTATTTGATGCCGGAGGTTTTACTGACCGGCCGCTATCATTGTACAGCCGTAATTTCTGAATACCATTGAGGCGTTCATTACGGGTAATCTACCGGTGGTTTATTTAAATTAGGCGCCTGCGCCACCTCGGTGGCGGGCAGTGGCAGCCGGAAATTAGCGCTGCTGGCTACCGCATGCCTTTCGGTAACCCAGGCGGTTTTAGTAAGTGTCCACTCCGAAGGATTGGGCATTACATTGGGTGCGGCTAAAAATAATCCCCTGTCCTGCGCATTAATGATCGCATAGGCTTTCTGCGGATTATAATAATGCAGCGATACCAGGTCGTACCAGGCCATTCCTTCCATAGCAAACTCTTTAAATCTTTCTTTGAACACCTCATCAAGGGTAAGGGGACCCTGTCCGCCCGGACCGCTCACTTCATAATCGCCTAATCCGGCCCGGTTTCGTATAGCACTGATATAGCTAATAGCGGTTGCATTGGTAGTGGAAGCGTTGTTGCCAATTTCCGCTTCTGCATAGATCAGGTACATTTCTGCGAGGCGCTGCATGTAGGTGTTTTGAGGATAGTTCTGCTGCGCCGCCTTACCGATGAGGTTAGATTTACCCACCATGTATTTTTTTACACCTACCACGTTATAATCGGCGCCGGTGGTTGCAGGATGCACATAAGGCAGACCGGTACTTTCTACCAGTGCTTCCGGATACTCAAATCCCGGCAACAGGAAGGTGGCTTTTAAACGTTGATCGAGCGTACGTCCTTTGAGTACCGTTTCCGATTGCGGAACAAATCCCTCATACAAACTCATCATCCACCAGGTAGCGCCGAAGCTTCCGCCCCAATTCTGAAAGGCCAGCTCATTGCTCGGGCTCATTTGGTCTATCGAGCTGTTACCTACACCATAGGTACCGGTACCTCCCGTAAAAACCCATTGCAACTCAAATAAAGATTCGCGGTTATTATCATAAGGGAATTTAAATAGGTCTGCGTAAACAGGTAACAGCTGTCTTCCGCTTTGGGTAATGACACGTTGCGCGTAGTATTTGGCGCTGTCCAAAAAAGACTGGTTTCTTACACCGCCGGTTGATTCCACACCGGCCCTGGTTAGGTAAAAGCGTGCCAGCATGCCTTCAGCCGACCATTTGGTCAGCCAGCCCTCCTGTAAAGATGTGGAAGGTAAATCAGCCGCGGCGGCTTTCATTTCACGGGTTAAGAAACGCCAGATACTCGTTTCGGTATTGCGGGTGATGCTGGTGTCGTATAACTTTTCAAAATTGTTCTCGATAACCGGCACCGGGCCAAAGTTAAGTACGAGGTAGCGGTAGGCCAATGCCCGCATATAGCGCGCTTCGGCGATGCAGGCTTTCTTCACCGAAGGCGTAATAGCTGGCCCGCCAAAACGTTCCACATTATACAAAAACAGGTTGGATTGGGCAATTACTGCAAAAAAGGAATTCCAGGTCTGTAATAGATGGGGATTGTCGGCAGTTGTAGAAAGCAGCACGTGAGCCCTGAAATTACCGCCCCAGGGATATTGAAAGGTACCTCCTCTTACATCGCCGAGTGCAAAACCAGCCTGGTCGTTGTAGCTAAACCAAACCCTGTTGTATAAAGAGCTGGAGGCTGCCAGTACCTGCTCATCGTTTTTATAAAAATTAGCATCTGTTATGGCATCTACAGGCGGGCGTTCGAGAAAACTCTTGCTGCAGGAAATGAATGCAGTGGCAGCCAGTATGAATCCCAATATATGTTTCAAAGACATTCTCTTTTTCATTTAAATACGTTTAGAAATTAACACTAACTGAAAAATTATACATCCGGGTAAGCGGGTAGCGTCCGAAATCAAGACCGATAGCCTGGTTAAGAGAGGTTACCCCGGCCCCGGTGTAAGCGCCTATTTCAGGGTCATACCCCGAATATTTGGTAAACGTGAGTAAATTCTGCACACCAAACCCGAGGCGCAGGCTTTTGATCACCTGGGTGTGACTGAGGAGGCGCTCGGGTATACTATATGCTAATGATACATTTTTTAAACGCAGGTACGAACCATCTTCTACAAAGCGTGATGATATACGGCTCTGATTATTTTCTGTTGCAGGCCCGTTATTGGTCATACGCGGAATAGAAGTAGAGGGATTGGCGATACGCGGGTTGGCGGCATCTCCTTCCAGCCGCGCATAACCGAATGCTTCCGTTAAAAAGTTACGACTCAGGTTAACATTATTCGGATCCAGGCTCAGGTGCCTGATGGCATTATATACATCATTACCATAAACACCGGTAAACAGGATACTCAACTCTATGTTTTTATAGGAGAAAGTATTGGTTAAGCCGCCCGACAGTTTGGGCCAGGGGTTACCGATGCTGGTCATGTCAGCTTCCGTAATTTTACCGTCGCCGTTCATGTCCCGGTACTTTACATCGCCTACCCATATACCGTCGGCTGAATTGGCAGCAGGCCGGCGGTTACCGTTGCCATCAACAGGCACGGCGCTGTTATTGATGTCTTCCACCGACTGGTACAATCCATCGTAGATATAGCCCCTGAACAGCCAGGGCTGCTGCCCAACGGTGGCCCGTTGTGTCCATGGGATCGTCCAGCCAAAGAAGAACATCGAAGTACGGTCGATGCTGGCTGTTTCTGAGTTGAGGCCGGTTACTACCGACTGAAAACGAGACAGGTTCAGGTTCGCATCCCATTTAAAATCGGTTTTACTGGCAAGGTTGGCGTTAAATGTAAGGTTCCATCCTTTGGTTTTCAGCGACCCGGTGTTCACCAGGGGGGGTCTTACGGCTCCTGTGGCGTCGTTGATTCCCAGGTAGAACGGAAGGCTGGCTTCCAGGATAAGGTTATCAGTATTCTTGACATAATAGTCGGCCTCAACGGTAAACCTGTTCTTCCAGAAACCCAGGTTCAAGCCAATATTATTAGTGTTGGTTTCTTCCCACTGCAGCGCCGGGTTGGTAAAAGTTGACGGCATAAAGCCGGTACCCCATGGGGTAGCGCCGGTAGACATCTGCGCATAAATACCCGACCCTGAACCCTGGTTACCCGTTAAACCCGTTTCCAGTCTTAGTTTTAAATCACTGATCCATTCAGACCGGAAGAATTTTTCCTTATTGATCCGCCATGCGGCTGAAACCGAAGGGAAATTCCCCCATCGTTTATCCGGCCCGAAATTGGGAGATCCGTCTCTTCTGAAAGTAGCGGTAAGCAAATACCGGTTATCAAAATTATAATTAAAACGCCCCAAATACGATTCCATCGCCCATGGGCCCGCGCCGCCCCCGTTGGTGGCCGAGAGCGGATCGCCGGCATTGAGATCGAATATATCGTTGGTTAAAAATCCGGTTCGGGTGCCCGAAAGATTTTTCCAGAAAGACTCCTGTGCTTCATGGGTGGCCATGATGCCAAACGAATGCTTGCGATAATTTTTACTGTATTCTATCGTTTGATTCCAGGTCCAGTACCAGCTGGAATTAGCTAATTCGGTTAAAGAGTTCACTTCCTGCCGGTGGTACAATCCTATTTCATAAGTGGGCATATAATAGCTGGATGCACCGTTACCTACATTACCGTTAAATGAAGTGCGGATCGTAAGCCCCTGAACCGGATTGACAGCCAGGTTGATCCCTCCCATAAACTGGCGGCGCTTATTGGTATTAGACACCAGGCTGGCAATGGCCATCGGATTAACCGGAGCAAACTGACCGGCACCGTTCTCCTCATCACTGCCGCCCCAGGAGCCGTCGATATTTTTCACCGGTATTTGCGGGGTTAACCTGATAGCGTTGGCAATAATTGGGTCGGATGCGCTGTAGTTGGTGGCTGTTAATATTTCGTTGGTTTGATTATAATTAAGAGTGGTACCGATGGTGAGCCATTTACGCGGCTTGTTGTCTAAATTTAAACGAAAGCCGAGGCGTTTAAAGCCCGAACCCTCAGCAACACCTTTTTGGTCCATATACTCGGTAGACATATAATAAGTATTGGCCTGCGTGCCACCGCTCAAACTCAACTGGTGTTTACCCATGGGCGCATTTCTGAAAAGTTCCTGCTGCCAGTCTGTCCCCGCTCCGAGTATAGAAGGATCTAAAAAATGCTCGGGTACATTTTGAGGGGTTCCCATTGCTGTTTGATATTCGTTTACCATTTGAGCATATTGGCTCAGGTTCATCACGTCGAGTTTATCCGGACGGGTTTGAATATTGTGCTGGTAAGCGTAGTTTATTTTGAAATCGCCGGCCCGGCCCCTTTTGGTGGTAATCAAGACCACGCCATTGGTTCCGCGCGACCCATATATAGCAGTGGCAGAAGGCCCCTGCAGTATTTGCATATCTTCAATATCAGAAGGGTTTAAGCCTGCCAGTGGATTGGCCGAACTATTGTTTCCATAAGTTACATCCTGGTCGGCCTGTATTTGTACACCATCAATTACAAATAAGGGCTGGGTGCGGCCCAGTGAGCTGATGCCCCTGATATTGACGGAAAGTGCACCGCCCGGCTGACCTGAATTCTGCGTAACATACACGCCCGCTGCGCGGCCCTGTAAAGCCTGCTCGAACGTAGTATTCACTGTTTTTTCAATATCCCGGGCATTGACCCCGGTTTGAGCATGTGTAAGGTTCGATTTACGGGCGGTGCCATAACCAATTACCACCACATCGCTGAGTGTGCCCGAACTGCCCGATAAGGTGATCACCTGCAGCGCCTCACCGGAAATAAGCACTTCCTTGGTAGGCATACCCACATAGGAAACCAGAAGGGTATTACGCCCCTGCGGCACTTTAATCCCAAAAAGACCTTTGTCGTTAGTGGTGGTAAAAACAGACGTTCCTTTTACCTGTACAGTAGCGTTAGAAAGGGGTTGCCCTGTGGCGTCGTTAACCACACCCGAAACGCGTTTTATTTCCTGTGCATGCAGCACAAGTCCCAAAAACGCGCACACGACAAGCAGTAACGCCCTGGCATTTTTCTTTTTTAACATATGGCAATTAAATTTTGATAAAAATAGTGATACCGTTTGTCATTATCCTAATACTTTTCTATCAATTTATAATACAATATCTACAAAATAATGATCAAATAATGTTAGTTTAAAACAAATAGATATGATTATCAATTTGTTAAAATATATATAACAGTAATGTAGTCTTCATATCTGATATCTGCACATAATACTTTTATAACGCAACTCTTATATAACTTTACAGTATGTTTGATAATATCCTGCGTGAAATCATCCCGCTTACACCCGGTGATTGCTTCACTATTTTTACCCGTGTGAAGTCGGATTTCGACTTTCCGCTGCACAGCCATGAAGAAATAGAACTGAACTTCATTCACAATGGCAAGGGCGCCCGTAGAATTATCGGCGACCATATTGGTATTATTGACGATATAGAGCTGGTAATGGCCGGGCCCAACCTGCCGCATGTATGGGAAACGCACCATTGCCGCAGTAAAAAGATCACAGAAATTACCATACAATTTGGTAAAGACTTCCTCGATGAAAAATTCCTTCGGCGCAACCAAATGACTTTTATGCACAAGATGATGGAGCTTTCAACGAAGGGGATTCTGTTTTCCAGGGAAACCGTTCAGCATATTATGCCCAGGTTAGGCAGCCTTGGCCAAAAGCAGGGCTTCGATTCGGTACTCGAATTACTGTCGATACTACACGATCTTTCTACGTCGCGTAATATGCAAACCCTGTCTAACACCGCAGCTCCGCTCGATTATAGCACTCCTCACAATAGCCGGCGCATCGAAAAGATCATTGAGTACATTAACAATAATTTCAACAGGAATATTTCCCTAAGTGAAGCCGCCCGGATGGTTAATATGACAGAGATGTCGTTCAGCCGTTTTTTTAAAAGTAAAACGGGAATTACCTTCATGGATAATGTACTCGAATGCCGAATTGGCAATGCAGCCCGGTTGCTCATCGATACTTCACAGCCTGTGTCAACCATTGCCTATCATTGCGGCTTTAATAATATTTCCAATTTCAACCGGCTATTTAAGAAACGTAAGGGATGCACGCCCAAGGAATTCAGGGAAGATTATAACTTTTACGGTAACAGGAAGTTTATCTGAGTGTTTCATAAACACACTAAGGCCAGCACAGCAATATCCCGGCCTGTATGAATAACCGTTTTATCGGCATCTGTGAAAGTCTGTGCGGTCTGTGAGAACCCTTGATTTACTTTAAAGCACTAAGCGCTGTTTAAGGCTTGTATGAATAACCGTTTTATCGGCATCTGTGAAAGTCTGTGAGGTCTGTGAGAAACCTTGATTTACTTTAAAGCAATAAGCAGCTGTTTCAGGCTTGCACAAATCCCATAACTTTATCCGTACTAATAAGTACAGATATGGACTTTTTACAAACGCTCAATATTGACGCTGTCAATGCAGGCACCAGCACGGGACATCAGTGGTTGTCAAATGCAACGGAAGCATTGCACTCGTACTCTCCTGTTGATGGGAAGCTCATTGGTTCCGTGCAGGCCACTACCTGCGCCGATTACGAACAGGTAGTGGAACAAGCGCAGCAGGCTTTTAAAGAATGGAGGCTGTGGCCCGCGCCCAAACGCGGAGAGATCGTTCGCCTGATTGGCGAAGCGTTACGCGATAAAAAAGAGCACCTGGGCAAACTGGTATCCTATGAAATGGGAAAGAGCCTGCAGGAAGGGCTGGGCGAGGTTCAGGAGATGATAGACATTTGCGATTATGCTGTGGGTTTAAGTCGCCAGCTGCACGGGATAACCATGCATAGCGAACGGCCGGGGCACCGGATGTATGAGCAATATCATCCGCTGGGCCTGGTAGCCATTATATCGGCCTTTAACTTCCCAGTTGCGGTATGGAGCTGGAATGCCATGCTTGCCTGGGTTTGCGGAGATGTGTGTATCTGGAAGCCCTCCGAAAAAACACCTCTTTGCGGTATTGCCTGTCAACATATAGTAGCGGGGGTTTTTAAAGAGCACCAGGTGCCGGAAGGCGTATCCTGCCTGGTAAATGGCATGTCGGAGGCGGGAGCATGGCTGGCTGCAGACGAAAGGATCCCGTTGGTATCCGCCACAGGATCTACCCGCATGGGAAAGGCGGTAGCCACTCAGGTAGCGCAACGTTTGGGCCGCTCTTTATTGGAGCTGGGGGGGAATAATGCCATTATCATATCTAAAGACGCGGATCTGAACATAGCTATCCCTGCCGCCGTTTTTGGTGCAGTGGGTACAGCCGGACAAAGATGCACCACCACCCGCCGGCTGATCGTTCATGAAGATATTTACGAGGCCTTTAAAGAAAAGCTGGTAAAAGCTTACCGGCAGCTAAAAATCGGCAACCCCCTTAATACGGCTAATCATGTGGGGCCATTGATCGACAAGACTGCTGTAAACGTCTATACCCATGCGATTGCTGACTGTGTTCAGCAAGGAGGCCGGTTCATCGTTAAAGGCGGCGTATTGAGCGGTGCAGCTTTTGAAAGCGGTTGCTACGTACAGCCCTGTATTGCCGAGGTAGCTCATGACCTGGCTATCGTACACAGTGAAACATTTGCGCCCATTCTTTACCTGATGCGGTATAAAGAAATAGAAGAAGCTATATTTATTCAAAACAGTGTGCCCCAGGGACTTTCATCGGCAATAATGACCAATAACCTCAGAGAAGCCGAACGCTTTCTGGCTCACAATGGCAGCGACTGTGGGATTGCCAATGTGAACATTGGAACATCGGGAGCAGAAATAGGCGGGGCATTTGGCGGTGAAAAGGAAACGGGAGGCGGCCGCGAAAGCGGTAGCGATGCCTGGAAAAACTATATGCGACGGCAAACCAATACCATCAATTATAGCGCCCAGCTTCCTTTAGCGCAGGGCATTCAATTCGACCTGGGCTAGTTGGGTACAGGATACCTGCTTATATCACGGCCTTCAGCAGCGACAGCTGTTATGTTGAAGGATTGTCAACCCTTCAACCACTAAAACGCCATTGGTTCCGCTTATCATTTTATGATATTCTTTAAGCTCTGTGCATTAATTTTGTAGATTGTTTTATTTAAAATATTGTTTTGCATGAAAAGAGTATTTAGTGCGCTGGGGGTTATTTTGATTGCCGGTAGCTTTACTATTGATGTTGCTGCCCAGGATTCGACTCCTGATAAAAATGAAGGAGTGCCAAAAGGCTGGCATTTAAAAGACCTTCAAAAGGATGGTTTCTATGGAATTAGTCTGGATCAGGCCTACGATTTCTTAAAGTCGAAAGGACGTAAAAGTACCCCTGTTATAGTAGGTATTGTAGATTCGGGCATTGATACCACCCACGAAGACCTGAAACCGGTTTTGTGGGTGAACACCAAAGAGATACCCGGGAATGGCATTGATGATGACAAAAATGGTTATATAGACGATATTAACGGGTTGAATTTTTTAGGAAGTAAAGATGGTAAGCAGAACGTAACGAAAGACAGCTATGAAGGCACCCGGGTTTATTGGAAATACAAGAAACAGTTCGAAGGGAAATTGGAAAAAGAAATGCCGGCAGCCGACAAAGAAACCTATAAAATGTGGCTGAGGTCTCAACAGGAAATTGGTAAAAACCTGATGGATGCCAAAGAGTTTGAATATATGACCTTGTTGGTGGAAGTGTTAAAAGAAGGCGATTCCATTATCAAAAAAGAGCTAAAGAAAGATGTTTACACCTGCAACGATTTAACCGGCTACACCCCGCTTAATGCAGCGGCCCACCAGTTAAAGCAGGTGATGATGGGTACCTGTAAATTAAATAATACACAGGAGATCACGAATAATGAGTTGATTGAACTATCCTCCCGCGACCTGGTTAAAGCATCAGCAGGACAGACACCGCCTGTTAACTACCGGGGAGACATCGTACAGGATAACTATGCCGATATCAACGACAAATACTATGGCAACGGCAATGTATATGTAGATAATGAATCGGCAAAGCATGGTACGCACGTTGCAGGTATTGTGGGTGCTGTACGCAATAACGGCCTGGGCATGGATGGTGTGGCAGACAACGTAAAGCTAATGAGCATCAGGGCGGTTCCGGACGGTGATGAGCATGATAAAGACATCGCATTGGGTATCCGGTACGCCGTAGACAATGGCGCACGTGTCATTAATATGAGCTTTGGAAAAGGTTTCTCCCCCGAAAAAAAATGGGTAGACGATGCGGTTAAATATGCCGAAAGTAAAAATGTACTGCTGGTGCATGCTGCGGGCAATGATGCCGCTAACGTGGACACTGCTTATAATTTCCCCGCTGCCAGGTTTGCGGACGGTAAAAGACCCCAAACCTGGATCACCATTGGTGCAAGCGGCGACCCTAAGGCCGGCGGATTAACGGCCAGCTTCTCTAACTACGGGAAGAAGGAAGTAGATATCTTTTCGCCGGGTGTTAAGATTTACTCCACGGTTCCCGGAGGTAATACCTACGCAGATTTGCAAGGGACCAGCATGGCTGCGCCGGTAGTATCGGGTGTTGCGGCGCTTATTATGAGCTACTACCCTAACCTCTCTGCAGTGCAGGTAAAGAACATCCTCGAAAAAAGTGCCAGCAAACCGGCAGACAAGGTAAAGAACCCCGGCGGAGGCCCTGATGTTAACATGTCGGACCTGGCGGTATATGGCGGTATCGTAAATGCTTATAAGGCCGTTCAGCTGGCTGATGAAGAAAGCAGAATGAGCAAGATCACTCCGGTTAAAAAACCTGCCCGTCCGGCAGGCGGGCCTACACCTGCGAAGAAAAAGAAATAAGGATTTTTGTTTTTCAAATAATTAAAAGCTATCTTACTGGTAGCTTTTTTTTATGTACAACGGCGGTACAGGATCCTGGTAGGGCGCTCATTCAACCTGGCGGTAATGAAATGGCGTTACAATCATTTTCAAACAGCAACGCCAAAAAAAGATTATTCTTGGCCAACGAAACAAAGCAAATACTTCTTTTGGGAGCCGGCAAATCGGCAACAGTGTTAATCACCTACCTGCTCGAAAAATCGGAACATTACCAATGGAAAATAGTGGTGGCAGATGCCGATCTTGCGTTAGCACTATCGAAAATAAAGGGCCATGTAAATGGCTCAGCCCTCTCGTTTAACGTCCATGAAGCCGATGAGAGGGGTAAATGGATCAGCCGGTCGGATCTTGTGATATCCATGCTTCCCCCTGCATTACATTACCCTGTTGCACTGGATTGTGTGGTTTACGGCAAACATCTTTTAACGGCATCCTATCTTGACAGTTCCATACGCGTACTCGAAAGCGAAATCAATCGAAAGGGCCTTCTTTTTCTTTGTGAAATGGGCCTTGACCCGGGCATAGATCACATGAGTGCGATGCAATTGGTGCACGGTATCAAAAGCCAGGGAGGCGTTATCCGGACCTTCAGGTCTCATTGCGGAGGACTGATTGCCCCCGAAAGCGACGACAATCCATGGCACTATAAAATAACCTGGAACCCGGCTAATGTAGTCAATGCCGGTAAAACAGGCGCAGTATACAGGCGGGATGGCCAAACAGTGGAGAAAAATTATACAGAGCTCTTTACAGACAACCCCACTGTTGACATAAGCGGCCTGGGCCGCTATGCCTACTACCCCAACCGGGACTCGCTTTCCTACGCGAAACTTTACGAACTCGAAACAGCCGATACCTTTATGAGAACTACTTTGCGGCATCCTGATTTTTGCAAAGGCTGGCGATATATCGTTGAAGCAGGGCTAACTGATGCAGCAGCATGGGAGAACACAGATGCAATCGACAATATTGCTGACTGGCTGGGCCGCTCTCTCCAGCAATATGCCCTGCCGGCATCTTTTAATGACTATATAGACACTGTTGTTACCGGATCAGACAGAGGCCTGGTTCGGAAACAGATGGAATACCTGGGTTTAAACAGCCGTGCTTCTTTGCCTCCGGGCCTGGTTTCTTCTGCAGATGTCATGCGCCACTTACTCGAAACCCATTTAAAAATGCAGGACAAAGACCGTGATATGATCGTCATGCTTCACGAAATTGATTATGAAAAAAACAATCAGTTATATTCGGTAAAAAGTTGTATGATTGTAAAAGGCGATGACGCCTTAAACACTGCTATGGCGAAAACAGTAGGGTTTCCGCTGGGTATGGCTGCAGAACTGATACTGGAAAATAAAATAAATATAAAGGGCTTAAGAATTCCTGTTGCCAGGGACATTTACGAACCGGTTTTAATGAAGTTAAAAGAAAAAGAAATTATGTTTGAAGATGTATCAACGAAGTCACTAATGACCGAAGCCAAATAAAACGAAACCATCTGTTTGCTTACAACGAAATAAACCATAACAATTTAATCGCTTCACCTATATTTGTAGGCCTTGCCAAATCGAAAGGATATATAATTATATGCAACACATCATCTATCTCGTACCAGTGATGGCCATCATTGGCTTATTGTACACGTATGTTAAATTTAAATGGGTAGCGCGGCAGGATGCCGGTACGCCGCGAATGAAGGAAATCAGTAATTACATCAGTGTGGGGGCCATGGCCTTTTTAAAAGCTGAATGGAAAATATTGGGCTACTTTGTGATAGTAGTGGGCATTTTGCTGGCAGTGCTGGCTCAAACCAATCCGCATTCTCACTGGATGATATCGGTTGCGTTTGTGATAGGCGCTGTATTAAGTGCCCTGGCCGGTTATATAGGGATGCGCTCGGCAACCCTCTCGAATGTGCGTACAGCACATGCAGCCAGAAGCAGTTTAAAGAAAGCCCTGAATGTATCATTCGGCGGTGGCGCCGTAATGGGTGTGGGTGTAGCGGGTATGGCCGTTTTAGGTTTAGGCGGGTTGTACATTTTATTAAAAGCCTATTTTGCGCCGGGAGCGGCGCTTAACTCGCATGAGATGATCCAGACTATCGAAGTACTAACCGGTTTTTCGCTGGGTGCCGAATCGATCGCATTGTTTGCCCGCGTAGGCGGCGGCATTTATACGAAAGCGGCGGATGTAGGCGCCGACCTTGTAGGAAAAGTAGAGGCCGGGATACCCGAGGATGATCCCCGTAATCCTGCAACCATTGCAGACAATGTGGGTGATAATGTAGGTGATGTGGCGGGCATGGGCGCCGATCTCTTTGGCTCTTATGTCGCCACCGTTCTGGCGACTATTGTATTGGGACAACAAATAAACATCACAGGCGGTACGGATATACTGGGAGGCTTCTCTCCCATTATTTTGCCTATGCTGATTGCCGGTATCGGCATCCTGTTCTCCATTATCGGAACCCTGTTTGTAAAAATCAGCGAAACGGCCAGTATCAGTACCGAAACGGTTCAGAGAGCGTTGAACATGGGCAATTGGGGTTCGATGATATTAACTGCTATTGCATCGGCAGGTTTGGTACTGTGGCTGCTGCCCTACCAAATGGAATTACGCGGTTTTGTGTTTACCAAATATGGTGTATTGGGCGCCATTGGCGTAGGCCTGGTAGTAGGAGCCCTCATGAGCATCATTACGGAGTATTATACAGCCATGGGCAAACGGCCGGTAAACATGATCATCAAAAAATCATCAACCGGACATGCCACCAATGTAATCGGCGGTTTGGCTATCGGCATGGAGTCTACTTTCCTGCCTATCATCGTTCTGGCCGCCGGCATCTGGGGGTCTTACGAATGCGCAGGTCTTTATGGTGTTGCCATTGCTGCAGCCGCCATGATGGCCACTACCGCCATGCAACTGGCTATTGACGCCTTCGGGCCGATAGCCGATAATGCGGGCGGCATCGCAGAAATGAGTGAACTGCCTAAAGAAGTGAGGGAAAAAACAGATGTACTGGATGCGGTGGGTAACACCACCGCTGCTACCGGTAAGGGCTTTGCGATTGCTTCAGCTGCGCTGACGGCCCTCGCCTTGTTCGCCGCATTCGTAGGTGTGGCACAGATCGATGGCATTGATATTTACAAGGCCAATGTGTTAGCCAGTCTTTTTGTAGGCGCCATGATCCCGTTTCTATTTTCATCTCTGGCTATCAGAGCGGTGGGCGAAGCGGCCATGGCAATGGTAGCTGAAGTACGCCGGCAATTTCATACCATCCCGGGAATTATGGAAGGTACCGCTACGCCCGAGTACGACAAATGTGTTGAAATATCTACAGAAGCTTCTATCAAAAAAATGATCGTTCCCGGAACTATCGCTATTATATCTCCCCTGGTAATTGGCTTTATGCCGGGCCTGGGTGCCGAAGCATTAGGCGGATTTTTAGCGGGTGCTACCGTTAGCGGCGTGTTGCTGGGTATGTTCCAGAATAATTCAGGCGGCGCCTGGGATAATGCCAAGAAGTCTTTTGAAAAAGGGGTAGAGATCAACGGGGAAATGTATTATAAGAAATCGGAGCCGCATAAAGCCTCTGTAACGGGTGATACAGTAGGCGATCCGCTGAAGGACACTTCAGGACCGTCCATGAATATCCTGATTAAATTAATGTCCATCGTATCTTTGGTCATTGCGCCTACGCTTGCACAGCTGGAAAATGCGGAAACAGCAGTAACACAGCCGGTTCCGGTTACAGCTCCTCCGAAAGTGAAAACTATAACCGATATGGCTGCTACTAAAAGCGGGCTGAAAGAAGTCACTTTTGTGAAGTGACGGATACCCTCACATGATAACCAAATCGCATTTTGATAAAAGGCTGCCCGGTGGCAGCCTTTATATGTTATAATAAACCGGTAACATAGGGTTACCTGGCGTTAACCTCCCCTTTCGGCCCGTGGAAACAGTGGCCGGGCTATACCAAAGCTGGTATCTACATGCATTTCAATAAAATGGATGCTGTTCGTTATTAGTGAATAATTCCCCGAAAAGAAAGGCAAAAAAAAAACTTCCGCAGCTGCGGAAGTTTTAAATAAGTATCGTGTTGCTTCACTATAAAGTAAGCGTCCAGCCGTCCCTGTATTCTCTTTTTACAAACTGGTTGGCTTCGTCAAAATTGGTAACCTTCATATTTACAGAATCCCACAATAATTTCTTCCTGCCTAAATATTTATCTTCCCAGCCTTTTAACTTAGGATTGACCATCATCGCGCTGCGAATAGCAAGGTTACCCATTAATATACTTTCTGTAAAGGGGCCTGCATACTCGAATGGTGAGCTGGTTACTCCTTTTCCATGACCGGCAATACAGGCGTTAACCCACTGAAGGTAATGGCCTTCAGGTACCCGCTTAATGGTTTCCTTCGGCATCGTTTTTTCCTTCATTAATTTGGTAGGCAATAATCTCGGATTAGCGCCATAACAATCCATCAGCAGTTTACCTTTTGTACCAATAAATAAACAACCTCCATCCCAGTTTCCGAAAGCCTCTTCAGGACCTAATTCGTCAGGGCGTTGTGGTAACAAACCACCATCATACCAGGACACCTTTAAGTTGCCTTTTTTATCAGTACGGGGATAGTTAAGATGTATGATCGATGCCATTGGAGCACTGTCGATATAGTTAGACTCCTTCCACATATCGCTCCACTGGTTGGCAATACTGCATTCAGCAGAATCGGGATGCTTAATAGGTAAAATACGGTAAATAGGGTCCATAATATGGCAGGCCATATCACCTAATGCACCGGTGCCATAAGCCCACCATCCGCGCCAGTTAAAGGGTACATAAGCCGGGTTATATGCTTCTTTTTTCGAAGGGCCTACCCAAAGGTCCCAGTTTAATTCAGATGGTATGGGATGATTACCACTGGGCTTGGGCAAGCCATGCGGCCATACAGGCCTGTTGGTCCAGGAGTGGACTTCATATACATCTCCGATGAGCCCTGCCTGGTCTATTTCTTTTGCTTTACGAACACCATCGCCCGAGGCTCCCTGGTTGCCCATTTGGGTTACTACTTTGTATTTTTTAGCGGCTTCCGTTAATATACGCGCTTCATAAATATCGTGCGTCAAAGGTTTTTGCGTGTACACATGTTTCCCTAGTTGCATAGCCGCCAGGGTTGCCACGGCGTGGGTATGATCGGGAGTACTGATGCTGCAGGCATCTATATTGTTCTTCTCCTTCTCCAGCATTTCGCGGAAATCCTTGTAATAGTTGGCCTTGGGGAAATTTGACCGCGATTTTGCAGCCTGGCGATCATCCACATCGCAAAGCGCAACGATGTTTACATTAGGGCTTTTTGCAAAAGAAGACAGATCGCTCTCCCCTTTACCGCCCGCGCCGATACCGGCAATATTTAATTTGTCGCTGGGAGCCACGAAACCGCGTCCCAATACATTTCGGGGAACAATCGTTACCCCAGCGCCCACAATGGCCGCATTTCTGATAAAACTCCTACGAGAACCGGAAAGACTTTTTTTCATATTGCATGTAATGTTTATAAGTATTAACTGTTTATTTAAAGATACATGTTACATATTATTGCCTGGCTTCTTCTGTTACTTTGCTCCTCAACTCATTGCTAAAGCTCACGTCTACTTCGAAATTCAAGGGTGCATAATAGTCCCTGATAATCTTGCGGATCTTCTCTTTCGACTGCTCCTGGTAACCGGTATTGCCTTCCAACTGTGCTTTTGATTGCGTGTATAATTTTTGTATCAGCTGGTTATAAGCTGCTTCATCGTTACCCTCCAATATACCTTTCTTCGAGGCAGCATTTGTGCGGTCCAGCCGCAACTCATAGCTTAAAAGCCGGGGATTGGGTAATACAATAAAAACCTGCTTATTCTTTTCTTCAATATTGATCCGTTGGTTGTCGAGGTTGATTCCATACTTGGCCACGTAAGGTACGGAAATATTAAATGTCCGTTCGAGAAACAATTTCTTAAAATTGTCGGTAATGCTGCCATCATTTGCTATATTGCTACTCTTAATGCTGGCATTACCCTGAACTTCGAGTGCAGAAAGCTCGGCGATCTGCCTGATCAGGACATCGTTCATGACCACATTATCTACGGTTTTTGAAGCACTTTTTCTACCCAGGAAATATGCCAGGAAGCCGATAATGATAACCAGTAAAAAAATAAAAAAAGACGAAAACCGATTGCGCATGAAACCCAATTGTTGCTCAAAGTTTAATGAATAAAATCAGTTTGCCAAATTTTGCAAAATAGATTTTGCAGATTTTTGACCATATTTGTATATTGTAATTTTTTTTCTCGCTAAACATATTTGCTATATGTCTGATTTACAAATTAAGAAACAACCCAAAAAATATGATGTTGTTATAGTTGGATCCGGAGCCGGAGGCGGTATGGCGGCCTATACCCTGGCCAATGCAGGTTTGAGTGTATGTATGCTGGAAGCCGGTCCTATGTACAACCCCCAGAAAGAGATTTACCAGCTCAAAAATCCCTGGGAATCGCCCCGTCGTGGAAGAGCTACCAAATACCGGCCTTTTGGTGACCTGGATGCCTGTTATGGAGGATGGGAAATAGAAGGAGAACCCTATACGCGTGCCAGTGGTACCGAATGGGAATGGTTCAGGGCGCGCATGCTGGGAGGAAGAACCAATCACTGGGGCCGTATCTCCCTTCGTTTTGGCCCGAAAGATTTTAAGGGTTACAGCCATGATGGTGTGGGCGCCGACTGGCCTATTACCTACGATGATATCAAACCTTATTACGATAAGGTGGATCAACTGATTGGTATATTCGGTAGTGTTGAAAACATACCCAATGAACCGGATGGTATTTTCTTACCGCCGCCCAAACCCAGGCTGCACGAACTTTTCATTAAAAAGGGTGCTGAAAAAGCAAATATCCCTGTTATCCCATCCAGGCTGTCTATTCTTACCAAAACCATTAACGAAGACAGGGGCGCCTGCTTTTTCTGTGCACAATGCGGCAGAAACTGCAGCATGGCGAAAGCCGATTTCTCTTCTTCCAACGTATTGATATATCCCGCGTTGAAAACAGGCAAGCTGGATGTTATTGCCAATGCCATGGCAAGAGAGGTATTAACCAATACAGAAGGCAAAGCAACCGGTGTTTCCTATGTTAGTAAAGAAGACATGCTGGAATACCAGGTGGACGGACGGGTGGTAATACTGGCCGCCAGCGCCTGCGAAACGGCGCGCCTGCTGCTGAACTCCAAATCGCAAAGGCATCCAAACGGGTTAGCGAACAGCAGTAATGTTGTGGGTAAATACCTGCAGGACAGCAACGGTGCCGCTATGGGCGGTTACCTGCCACAGCTGTTTGGTCGTAAGCGGTACAATGAAGATGGTGTAGGCGGTATGCACGTGTATACACCCTGGTGGGGCGACAATAAAAAATTAGACTTCCCGCGTGGTTATCATATTGAATACTGGGGAGGCTTCGGCCAGCCTTCTTATGGATTTGGTATGGGTATGGAAGGTATGAATGGCAAGCATGATGTGAACGGTAAAAAGAAAGAAGCTGGCGGATACGGCGCCTCGCTAAAAGAAGATGCCAGGTATTTTTATGGTGCTACCGTGGGTATGGGCGGCCGTGGCGAAGCTATCGCCTACGAACATAACTATTGCGAAATAGACCCTAACGTGGTGGACAAATATGGCATCCCGGTGCTGCGCTTTAATGTAACACAAAGCGATTACGAGATCAAACAGGCCAAGCACATGAAGGAAACCTTTAAAGAGATCATGCACAATATGGGCGCCGTAATTACCTGGGGCGACGATGGACCGGAGAATAATTATGGGCTTGACAAGCCCGGCTATATCATTCATGAAGCCGGCACGGCACGTATGGGCAATAATGCAAAAACCTCGGCCCTCAATAAATGGAGCCAGGCCCATGACTGTAACAACCTTTTTTGTGTAGACGGCAGCCAGTTTACCTCACAGGCCGATAAAAATATTACCTGGACCATTTTAGCTTTGAGCATGAGAGCCAGTGAGTATATTATTGATGAAATGAAAAAGCAAAATTTATAATCACAGTTAATAGATCCTGGCTTTATGGGTAATAGCAGTTCCATGAACTATCAACTATGAACTATCAACTATTCAAATATGAAACGTCGTGACTCCCTTAAATATTTAGCGGCCTCCGCACTGGCTTCCGCAGCTATTGCCACCGGTTGCGCCCCTGCAGCCAAAAAAGAAGAGGCGAAAGCCACCGATACGGCAAAGCCGGGTATCCATAGATATGAAGATGAAGAGCAAGCCGAAGAAGCTGTTAAACGGATGCCCGGTTTTTTTACGGCGCATGAGCTGGCTACCTTAACCATTCTTGGCGACATTATTATTCCCAAAGATGAAGTCAGCGGCAGCGCCAGTGATGCAAAAGTTACCGACTTTATCGAATTTACGGTGAAAGATCAGCCGCGGTTACAGGTGCCCATGCGTGGCGGCCTCAGATGGCTGGATGTGCATTGCCTGAAAAAATTCGGGAAGACCTTTAGAGATATTACCGATGCACAACGGATAGAAACAG
>JBQGCI010000398.1:0-23494 GCA_052038405.1 Acinetobacter pittii | reverse complement strand
CGCGGTAAGCACGAATTTCTTTTCCTTCAAATTGTATTGAGTAAACATGCAGTATCCATCTTCGAATAGAATCGAAAAGTCCTGTCCGCCATAATTGAGACTCCATGCGCCTTCGATTGAATCTGCCTTATCGTTTGGCTGCTGTTGATTCATGGCCAGAAAGCCGATGGAGCAGAATACAAGAATTGCCGGCAACCATTTCCTGGTAATCATATCATACATTTAGAGGTTAAAAATTCATGACTTAAGAATTCCTTCTATTCCGTTCAGCTCAATTTTATCAAATCCAGTATTATTCAAACATTTCAGAGAGTCCAGTAACTGCTCAGCGCTACTCGCTCCCACCAAAACTGAGGTAACTCTTTTGTCTTTCAGCAGCCATGCCAGGGCCATCTGGGCAAGACTCTGGCCCCTGTCACCTGCAATTTCGTTTAATTTTTTTAATTGGTCAACCCGTTCCTCCGTAATAGCATCCTTTTGTAAAAAACCATGCGCTTTGGCAGCTCTCGAATTACGCGGGATCCCTTTTAAATACTTGTTGGTCAGCAAACCCTGCGCCAATGGTGAAAACGGTATGCAACCTACGCCTTCCTTACCCAGCAAATCGAGCAAGCCATCTTCTACCCAACGCTCGTACATAGAATACTTGGGCTGGTGAATGAGACAGGGCGTGCCCATCTTTTTCAACATATGAATGGCCCTTTTTGCTTCAGGTGCTTTATAATTAGAAATGCCCACATACAGCGCCTTACCTTGCTTTACGATCAGATCCAGCGCCGACATGGTTTCTTCGAGCGGTGTATGGGGATCGGGGCGGTGATGATAAAAAATGTCTACATAATCCAGCTTCATTCTCTTCAGACTTTGGTCCAGACTGCTTACCAGGTATTTTTTGCTGCCCCAGTCCCCGTAAGGCCCATCCCACATCGTGTAACCGGCTTTGGATGAAATGATCAATTCATCCCTGTGATCTTTGAAATCGGTATGTAATATTTTACCAAAATTTGTCTCAGCGCTTCCGGGAGGAGGACCATAATTGTTGGCCAGGTCGAAATGCGTAATGCCATTATCAAAGGCCGTATGCAATGTTTTACGATACACTTTAGGGTCATCCACATCCCCAAAGTTGTGCCACAAACCTAACGATATTGCGGGCAATAGAATACCCGACTCGCCACAACGGCGATACTGCATCTGGGTATATCGGTCAGAAGAAAATTTCATTTGATATCTGTTTGTTTATGATACGATTTATTTTTTTTATAGGATCAGGGATTTAATTCGGGCAGTGTCCACCAGGCCTCCCGATCAGCCCCCCTGCGAAGATCGGCTATCGCTCCGTTCCATATAGCTGCAATCATTACGCCCGGAGCCGCCCATTTTTGGGGAGCAATGCTCCTGGTTGCCAACAAACCAAATCGTTCCCGATACTTTTTATCGGTAAGCACCCAACGCAACAATCCCTTGGCCAGTTTCGGAGAAGGAGATGTAAACATTTCTCTTTTAAGGCGCTCAAGCGTAGACCTGAACATCGGATGCAGCGCATCATATACTTTAGCTTGGTACAACATCATGGCGGCATCCCAGTCCTTTTTACCGTACTGCCAGTCTATGAGCTGTAATGCCAGTATTTTAGCCCCCAGCAACGCATCGTAGATCCCCTGCGCATCATAAGAGTCTTTCTGGTGATAGGCATCACCCACCAATGCCCAGCCATTGCCGGCAGCTTGCCGGAACAGATTACCAACATTTTTCATACCGCTTAAAGGGGTTACCTGCTGCGCATTTTTTAATCTCTGTGCTACTCTCGGAAAAGATGCGATGGTGCTATGATACCATTCATCGGCACCGGCAGGCGCATTGAAATAATCATGGCGGCACTGGGCTAAAACTCCTGTAAGGCCCTTACTCGCCGGTATCACTACTGCACTAAAGCCGTTACACCCCGAATGTATTTGTATCCATTCTTTTCCCTGCGCTTGGTAAGGCGCTACGCCCTCCCAATAAGCATAATATACCGCTGTATTATACTGCTTTACCTCTTCGGTGACGGCCGCATTAGCTTTCCTCGCAACCACACTATGTCTGCCATCTGCGCCAATAACAGCATTGCCAGAAAAGGTTTTGCTTTCACCGCCTTTGAACATACCTGCCACTCCGGTAACCTTCCCCTCCCCATCGGTTTGTAATGAGGTTACCGAGAAATTCTCCAGGCAGGTAATATTCGTATATCGCTCCAGGTTTTTCCACAATACGTTGTCCAGCACCTGCCGGTCTATCCCATATAAAAAATGGCGGCCATGCACATCGGGTATTTCCACGAAGGTCCTGAAGTATTCACTCATCTCTAATGCAACGCCTGCAAAGCGCGTATTATCGGGTGCATATAAAGATTCATCGATCCCGATTTCATCCAGTAGCTGCATACCACTGCTCAGTAACAAGGGGCAGGAAACCACTGTACGCCCCGGCAGCTTATCTTTTTCCAGTACGAGTACCTGCAATCCGGCGGCCCCCAGTCTTGCCGCCAAAGAAGCGCCTGCTATTCTGCCCCCCACGATAATAACATCATACAGTTTGTGCTGCATACCCTAACTTTTTATACTCGCTATTTTAGCTGATCCAATACTTTATACATCTTCCTGACCAGAGAGAGCTGACTTCCGTTATAATTATTGATGATCATAGAAAAAATATATTCGCTTCCTGCTTTCGACTTTTGATAACCGGTAAAACCCTTTACCCGGTTAATCGTTCCGCTTTTCATCTTCATATCGTTGTAAAGAGGCAACCCCTCATAGAAATCGGGGTACCAGGATTGAGATTTCGCATACTGTAAAACGGCTACTTCGGCATGGGGCGTAATCCTGTTTTGAGGAGACAAACCTGACCCATCATACAAGTGCATTTCTTCAGGATCAATACCTTTTGCCTTCCAGTGTTCCTGTACCGCCTCAACCCCCTTTTCGGTAGCTGCCTCGCCTTTGAGCCGGAGTGCTATAGTTCTGATCAATGCCTCACCGTACAGGTTTACGCTTTTTCTTAAAAACCAATAAACAATTTTAGCCATCGTTGGCGAAGTGTGCGTATAAATCCATTCTACGTTATCGTAGCGCTTACCCGTAAGCCGTATATCTTTTTTAATAGCCACGGTGCTCTTTAATTCGTTGATGATGGTTTCAGCAAACTGCCTGGCAGGATCATAGATCGAACCCGCTATTACATAATCATTTTTACCGGCCGGGATTGTCCCCTTCAACAGACTATAGCTGTTTCCCTTGGACGGATAATACAAAACGGACTCATCGCCTGTTTCCTTGCCCGCGGCTTTCGCTTCGGATACAATTTTATAATTATATAGAAAAGGCCTGGTTCTTATAACTGTTACCGGATCACCCATATTGGCGCCCGATTTTACGATCAGGTCGAATTGGTTTTCCCGCCAGTTTAAACCCTGAGAGCCAGCGCCATAGTATTGTCCTATATCTTCCCAGGTCCAGCGCGCCGGTATACCGTCATCAGCGATCCAGTCCTTACTGCTGATAATGATGGATTCCAGCAGTTTCACGCCTTTTGCCTGAACCGCACTTTTAATGGCAGCCAGCACTACTTCTTCTTTGGTGCTGTCCCAGCGCCAGCTGCCCAACGTGGGATCTCCCGACGCCTGTATGTAGAGGCTCTTGCCCTGATCCGTATTTACTATGCCAAACCTGGTTTCATAAGTAAAATCCTTTCCCAGAACGTCCAGGGCAGTAGCCGCAGTAATTATTTTTTCCGTAGAGGCAGGCGCCAGGCCGGTATAAGCATTTTGTTCCAAAACCAACTCCCCTGTTTGCCCGTTTATTACATACAAACCTGCCAGTGCAAACTTTAACTGGGGATCGTTATTAAATTCATCCATAGCCTGCTTTAACCCCTGAGGGTTCTGCGCGTAAACGCATAGAACCTTCGCACAAAATATAAACAGAAAAGCTATTTCTTTCATTGGGTTAAAGTAATCATTTTACTGCAAAAAGCCTTAAAACCATGGATATTTTGGCGATGGCAACCCACAGAAGCTTAACGAAGGATCGGCCGTGATCGGCACGATTCATGTTGATATTTATGGTAGGGCACCACAAGTTCTATGACGTGAATCGGCATAAAACGAACTCGTTTTATCCTGTATCCGGCAACGCCACTCCATCAACTGAAGCAAGGAGCAGCAATATCACCCTCCTTTTAGCCGCCAGCACTCCTCCGGGGGTTTCCATTATTTTCTTCGGTACTGCCCGGGCGGTTTACGGTGTGGCCCATTTTCAGGCTCCAGGTAATATAGGTGTTAGAGGGTGTTTTGTCTATCCATCATCGCTACTTATCGCCGGCACAGGTTACCGGGTCTGCCTGTGCGCTCGCAGTAGCAGTAATCAGCAAACCATACTGTTGCCAAAGCTATTATATCGTTTTGCTTCATACAGACGCTTATAAATTACTTTTCTTGTAAGCTTATTTCAAAGATATTTGTTTTAAATATAAGTTGAATGAGTGAGATCAATGCGTCAATCATCACCATTGGAGATGAGCTACTAATAGGACAGACAATAGATACCAATAGCGCTTTTATCGGGCAGGAATTAAACAAAGCCGGTATATGGGTAAAACGGCGTGTGGCTGTTGGTGACGTATACAGCGATATATGGAATGCTTTAGACGAAGAAAAAAAATACGCCCGGCTGATCATTATAACCGGGGGCCTGGGGCCAACGGCAGACGACATTACCAAACCCTTACTTTGTGACTATTTTAATACCCAACTGGTTCGCAACGAAATGGTACTGGCACATATACACCACCTTTTTGTGAACGTTTATAAAAGAAAAGTAGCGTTGTCAGAAGCCAATATACGCCAGGCCGACCTCCCGGAAAGCTGTACCGTGTTGCACAACGAACATGGATCTGCCGCAGGTATGTGGTTCGAAACTGAAAACAGCAATGGAGAGAAAGTAATTGTTATTTCAATGCCGGGCGTCCCGTATGAGATGAAAAAAATACTGGTGAACGAAGCGCTGCCAAGAATCACTGCGTATTTGGGCGGCGACATCGTAATTCACAAAGTGTTATCCACTTTCGGAATGGGTGAATCGACGGTAGCAGAAAAACTGGCTGCGATCGAGAGCCGGCTTCCGTCTTATATAAAACTGGCTTATCTGCCGGGATACGGAATGGTAAAACTACGACTTACCGGAAAAGGTAATGATCGCATAAAGCTCGAAGAAGAAATGAGTCAGATTTACCGGCAAATGAGCAGGCTCCTGAAGGATATTACTATTGCTGAAAATGACGATACCCTGGAGATGATCATCGGCCAGCTGTTGCAGCAGCAACAAAAAAAAATGGCTACAGCAGAAAGCTGCACAGGGGGCTACATTGCCCACCTCATTACCAGCCTGCCCGGATCTTCATCCCATTTTAACGGATCGGCAGTTACCTATAATAACGAGGCGAAGGCAAACATACTGGGCGTAAACCAGGAAACGCTGGAGACATCGGGCGCGGTAAGTGAAGAAACAGCTATTCAAATGGCAACAGGAGCGCTTGAAAGGTTTAATGCCGATTACGCTCTGGCCACAACCGGCATTATGGGCCCGGCCTCCGGAAACGATGAAAAGCCGGTAGGAACGGTATGGATTGCAGCGGGAAACCACCAAAACGTAGTAACCAAACAACTCAACCTGGGTTACGACCGGCAACGCAACATACAAAGTACCGCTCTTCAGGCATTAAACCTTTTAAGAAAATTTATTATTGATCAGGGAAACAAAGCCTAACATTTAAGAACCAGGACGTTATATTGAGCTAAGCAGGACAAAAGGCCTTCAATTAAAAAATCAGGCCCGAAATACAAAGATACATCATACCCCCGGATCAAGGTTAGAAACTCAACCTGACATTTACCGCCGTTTCCCTACTTTTGTGAGGCAACATGCAGGAGAAAGTGCAGGTGTACAGGTACCGGTAGCAAGGTTGTAAGAATTATTAAACTGATATCAAAATGGCAATAGTTGATCTGGTAATGCCTAAACTAGGCGAAAGCATAATGGAAGCAACCATTTTAAAATGGGTTAAAAATGTAGGCGACGCAGTAAAAATGGATGAAACCATTTTAGAGATCGCCACGGATAAAGTGGATAGCGAAGTGCCCAGTACTGCCGAGGGAATGATAACAGAAATACTATTCAAAGAAAATGATGTTGTTCCCATAGATGCTGTAATAGCCAGGATAGAGACTTCCGGCCATGCGTCCGCTGCAGCTCCCGTTATCATAGAAACAACTCAACCGCTAGCGGAAAGTGGAACCACTGAAGAAATAAAAGAAACACCAGCTGAAATAGTAGCCTCCCAAATAAAAAAAGAAATAAAAACGCATACCGCAAAGTTTTACTCGCCATTAGTACTCAACATAGCGGCGCAGGAAGGCATTCCCCTCAGTGAACTGGAACAAATAGCAGGTACCGGTAATGATGGCCGTGTCACTAAAAATGATCTACTGAATTATATTGGCAGGCGCAGTAAAAAAGATGTTTCTCTTCCTGTGAAAGCAGTAAGCAGCGAAGCAACTGCTGGCACCGCTCCCTCTTACAGCAACCCATCCGGGCCGTCAAGCGGTAATGTGGAAATAATCGAAATGGACCGTATGCGTAAACTGATCGCCGAGCATATGGTACGCAGCGTACAAACCAGCCCGCATGTTACCAGTTTCAGCGAAGCAGATGTTACCAATATGGTGCTATGGCGCGACTCTGTCAAAAACAGTTTCCAGCAACGGGAGGGTACCAAAATAACTTTTATGCCTTTGTTCATCGAAGCTATAGTGAGATGCATCAAAAAATTCCCGCTTATCAACAGCTCGGTAGACGGAAATAAGATCATTATTAAAAAAGATATCAATATAGGCATGGCAGCAGCGCTACCTAACGGCAACCTGATTGTGCCCGTTATTAAAAATGCTGACCAGCTTAACCTTGTAGGGTTAACCAAACAGGTCAATCACCTGGCAGATGCAGCCCGAAACAGCAAACTCAAGCCAGACGATACACAAGGGGCTACTTTTACACTAACCAATGTGGGTACCTTTGGCAGCCTGATGGGTACTCCTATTATCAATCAGCCACAGGTGGCGATACTGGCAGTGGGTGCGATAAAGAAGCGACCTGTGGTAATCGAAACACCCCATGGAGACAGTATCGCTATTCGACACATGATGTATATCAGCATGAGTTACGATCACAGGATTATAGATGGCAGCCTTGGCGCTACTTTTGTTACTGCAGTAGCTAAAGAGTTAGAGAACTTTCAACCCCCGTCCTTATAATTTTTCAGCCACTCTATATATTTTATACAGCGCTAACCTTAGCGCCGCTGCATAGCACGCAAAGTCCGTAATATCTTACATCCCGCTGGTTTCGTTTTTTACAAAATAATTTATATTCCGCCAAAACCTGATTTTTTTACTAATTTTGGCGGAATATATTTTTTTATAATGTCAAAACTGATCGGTAGAAAATATGAGCTGCGCCTGCTTCAGGAATCGTTGGAAAATACTAACTCAGAGTTGATTGCCATTTACGGCAGGCGACGCGTAGGCAAAACCTTCCTCGTAAGGGAGTTTTTTAAAAAAAATATGGTATTTGAAGTTAGCGGTTTATATAACGGCAACATGAACGACCAGATCAGGAACTTTACTCATGAAATTAAAAAAAAAGAACGTTCCCTTAAACCAGAACAACCTTTAGACTGGCTGGCAGCTTTTTCTTTATTGGAAACCTATCTGAATCAATTGAAGAAGCCGGGCAAAAAAGTGATTTTTATTGATGAGTTTCCTTGGATGGCAACCGCCAGGTCGAAGTTCCTGATGGCTTTTGAAAACTTCTGGAACCATTATTGCACCAAACGAAAAGACCTCATTGTAGTGATTTGCGGCTCGGCCGCATCTTATATGATACAGAAAATAATAAAAAACAAAGGGGGGCTGCATAACCGAATAACACGGCAGATCAGGCTACTGCCTTTTACACTGGGAGAAACACAACAATTTTTAAAAAGCCGGGGCATTGACTACACATTATATGATATCACACAAATTTATATGGCAATGGGCGGCGTGCCACACTACCTCGAAAAACTACGTAAAGGAGCCAGCGTAGCACAAAATATAGACCAGCTTTGTTTTGAAAAAGATGGTACCCTGAGAAATGAATTCAATCAGCTCTATGCCTCTCTTTTTGATGATTCTGAGAAACACCTCACCTTAATAAAAACGCTCGCCCACTCTAATAAAGGTATAACAAGAACAGAACTAGCCGAACAAAGTGGTATTGCCAGTGGCGGCGATCTTTCTTTGAAACTTGAAGAGCTGATAGAGTCAGGGTTTATAAACGAATATCCTTATTATGGTAACAAAAAGCAGCTTACGCTTTACCGTTTGTCTGATGAGTATTCAAAATTTTATCTGAAGTTTATACAAAACAACCGGAATAGTGGTTCGGGAACCTGGCAGAAATTGCACAAAAGTTCTTCCTCTGTTTCATGGGCCGGCTTTAGCTTTGAAACGCTTTGCCTGAAACATATTAGCCAGATAAAAAAAGCGTTGAGGATTGACGCCATTTTTTCCACCAACAGCAGCTGGTTTAACGATGTAGCACAGATTGACCTGTTAATTAACCGGGATGATAATATTATGAACCAGTGTGAAATAAAATTCTACAACGCTCCTTTCACCATTGACAAACAGTACTATCTGAATCTGAAGCATAAAACCACGGCCTTACAACAGGCCACTGAAACGCGAAAAAATATCTTCATCACCATGATTACCACATTCGGACTAAATGAAAATAAGTACAGTCGCGAATTGGTTCAAAACAGCATTAAGCTCGAAGATCTCTTTACAGACTCAAATTAAAAGTCGCCAAAACTATCTTTTTACAGCAGTTTTGGCGACTTATGTTTTTTTATGAGTAACAGTATCCGGTACCTGACAACTGATTCCGCGCTTTCCCTATACAGGTTCTGTGATTCTTTTATTAGTTCTTCGTAACAATAGCATATGTAATATCAGGGTAGACATGATTATGGCAGCACCGAGATAAAATCCTTTATTCAAAACCTGGTTTTCCTTAAACAACAAAAAGGCCATAAGGATGCCGTATACAGGCTCGATACTGTAGGAAAGATTTACCGTAAATGCAGATAGCTTTTTTAATGCATTCATCGACAACTGAAAAGCAATAACGGAACACGCCCAGGCCAATACCAATAGCCACAAAAAGTCACTCAATGAAGGCAGCAGACTTTTCACCGGAAAAACCCTGAGATAAAAAGGCATTGCCAAAGAAAGGGTAAGAAAGCCGCCTGTCATTTGCCAGGTGAGCACTGTCTGCGTATTGATCCGCCTGAGTTTTAGCTTTAACAAAATAGGGAAAAGTGCGCCAAAAAAAGCAGCGACCAAGCCCAGGGAAATACCTAATTTGTAAGTGGTATCAAAATGAAAGATCAACCAGATGCCCAATACATTCATTAACCCGAACAGCAACTCGGTCCGGCTGATCCGGACCCGGTTAATCAAAGGTTCCAAAATTGAGGAAAAAAAACTGATCACTGAAAAACAAACCAGGGCGATAGAAACATTTCCATATTTTATAGAAGCATAAAAAAACACCCAATGCAAGGCACTTATAAAACCAGCACCTGTTAAAAACCAGATATCTTTGAGCGGTATTTTCTGAATGCGCTTTGTGGCATAAAAAAGCGCCCATAAAGTAGTGGCTGTTATAAGCAGGCGATACCAAACAATAAGCCCTTCATTAAGTGTAATTAAACGGCCTAAAACTCCTGTAAACCCTGCGAGTAGCACCGCTATATGTAATTGAAAAAAAGATTTTCTCATGGGGCCGTAAAGCTAGTTGTTTTTAAAAACAAGGCGAAATAATCACTTTTTAAAGGTTAGCAGTATTAAAGGCCCTTTGTGTATTTTTGGGGGAGCAATCCAACTCATTGGTTCGCCCCACCATTATGCAGGAACAAAAAATAAATGTCGGATCCGAAACAGGCACGTTAAAAAGGCTTTTAGTACATAGTCCGGATAGTGGATTAGGAAAAGTTGTCCCGTCCAAAGCGCAAGACTGGCTTTTTGAAGACATCGTACACCTGGAAACGATCAGGCGCAAGGAATATGACTACTACACCAAGTTGTTACTTTACTTTCTCGATCCGGAAAAAATAAAAGGCAGACTGGCTGAAATAGATGATCCAAAGAATGATTTTGATTTTTTCAAACCATCCAGCAAACATTTTTACCAATCGACCAACGTAATAGAAATTGAGTGGTTGCTGGCACAGATACTTGAAGACCAGGATATCCGTTCGAAACTGGTTGCCTCGGTTTGTGCCATTGAAAACTGCTCTTATAAAGTGCAGGATGAATTAATGAATGCAGCGGCGCATGAACTGGCCAATGTGTTTATTACCGGCACCTGTAAACATACCGGGATGTTGTTTCCGCCTGTTCCTAATTTTATTTTTACCAGGGATATAGGCATTGTAATCAACGATCATATCCTTTTAAACAAACCGGCTAAGCAGGCCCGTACAAGGGAAGCACTGCTCATGAAATACATATTTTTCAACCATTCGCTCTTCAAAAATTACCGGGAAAACATTATTGAATTGCCTGAAAGCCTCCAGAATTTCTTACTTCCGGCAGATTCGGAAGATAAGCTGGTAACACTGGAAGGCGGCGATATAATGGTAGTAAGCCCAGAACATGTATTGATTGGCGTTAGCGAACGCACATCCATGGAAGCTGCCCACATTGCTATTAAAGCATTATTTGAAAGGAATGTTGTAAAGAAAATATCTGTTATAAAAATTCCTAAAAAAAGGGATTATATGCATATAGATACCATTTTTACACAGGTGAAAAAAAACATGTGGGTGATGCTGGGAAAATTCTCCAGGAAACATGTAAAGAAAGAAGATGCAGATGATATACAGAAAGCGCTGGATACCAAAAAGAAAGATGAAAGCATCAGCATTATCCAGTTTAAAAAGAAAAGCGTGGGCAACCCTGTTTACTTCGACACACTTGAGGATCTTTTGATTGACGTTAGCAAGAATGATTTACAGTGTGAGGATAAAGTAAAGTTCATATACTCCGGAGATAATGAATTCCCTTTTGATGTGCGTGAGCAATGGACCGATAGCTGCAATTTACTGGCACTGAAAGACGGCGTTGTAGTGGGTTATGACCGCAATGATAAAACTTTACAGGCTTTTGTAAAAGCTGGATTTAAAGCAATACCGGTTAAAGAATTATTACAACTATTTGAGGCAAACCAGCTAACGCCGCAAGACGTTAAGAACACTTTTATTGTGATGCCGTCGGCAGAGTTGTCCCGGGCCCGCGGGGGCTTCCATTGTATGAGTATGCCCTTACTGAGAGCGGAAATGTAATTATCCAACCGCCGCATGGAAAATATGTTATAAAACCAATCAACTATCTTATAATACCTGTCAATAAATGACCACTTCCACTTTATTAATGATTCGCCCTGCGGCTTTTGCCTTCAATCCGCAAACCGCCGTTAACAATAGTTTTCAAAAAATAACGGAACAACTCCATGTACACGAAAAAGCCCTGCTCGAATTCGACAACTTTGTGAAAGTGCTCAGCATTTACGGCATCAAGGTTACCGTTATACAGGATACACTGGAGCCGCATACACCTGACTCAGTATTTCCTAATAACTGGATTTCTTTCCACGAAGATGGAACGGTAGTGCTTTACCCTATGTTTGCCAATAACCGGAAACTGGAGCGTAACAAAAATGTGTTGGAACAGTTGAAAGAAAACTTTTTTATTCGAACGATTATTGACCTCACACCATACGAGCAGCAAAATGTCTACCTGGAAGGTACTGGCAGCATGGTGTTGGACAGAGATCATGAAATAGCTTATGCCTGCCTTTCACCCAGAACCAATGCATCTGTCTTGTACGACTTTTGTGATTCGATAGGTTACAGTCCCGTATTATTTAATGCCCTGGATCATAAGGAAAGGGAAATTTATCATACTAATGTAATGATGTGCATGGCTGATACGTATGTTGTTGTATGCCTGGAAAGTATCCAGGATCAGTTACAAAAGCAAATGCTGGCCGATAAGTTTAAAGAAACCGGCAAAACAATCGTTGAGATCAACCTGCAACAAATGAAGCATTTTGCCGGCAATATGCTGCAGGTAGAAAATATTGCAGGCAACCAGTTCCTGGTTATGTCTACACAGGCATTCAATAGTTTAACAGAAGAACAAGTTCATGTGCTGGAATCGTTTAACCCGGTCATTCATTCACCACTCCATACCATCGAGGAAAATGGCGGGGGAAGCGCCCGTTGTATGATGGCTGAGATATTCCTGCCATTTAAATCAGAAAATGCTTAGGTCATGATCGTATACATGCGCTGGCTCCTTCTCTTCTTACTGATCAGTGCTCACTGTGTAGCCCAACAATCTTATAAAGACAGTATCCAGGCATTTATTGATGATTATAAATCGAATCATGGCGTAGTAAAAAACCAGGATAAACAATACCTTCAGTTCTTCCCGATAGATGAAAATGCCAGGATAAAAGCGCATTTTGCACCAGTGAAAAATGCTCAATGGTTCACCCTGCCTACATCAGGTGGCCGAACCAAAATGTACAGGCAATACGGAAGGCTTAATTTTCTTTACGGGGGCTCAACGCAGGTTTTATATGTTTATCAATCACAGGCACTACTACAGGACCCCCAACATAGGGATCACCTTTTCCTTCCCTTTACAGACCTGACCACTGGCAAAGAATCTTACGAAACAGGAAGATACATTGACCTCAACATTACTGATATAAAGGGCAGCGAGATAACAGTCGACTTCAACAAGTCCTATAACCCTTATTGCGCCTATGTTTCAGGTATTTATAGCTGCCCCATCCCCCCCAAAGAAAACAGGCTCAAGGTAGCTATAAGGGCTGGTGAGAAAAAATATTTAAAGGAACATGAGTAATGTATCGGGACAGTACGGGCTGGCGTCAACCCCGAAACCTATCTGTGCTTTTACAATACACGCTGTTATCTGATATACTAACTTAAGGTCTCCTTCAAACCTTCGGCAAAACTTACAGATTGATAGTGCAACTCGCTGATAGCTTTATTAATATTTAATCCTCCTTTCAGAGGCCGCAGGGCCAGCTCTTTCAATTCATCTTTGGTTACCGGGTTTAACAAATGACCGGGCATACTAAGATAAGCAGCTATAGCCTGAGACATTTCATAAGGTGTCAACACATCTTTACCTGCAATATTAAAAACACCTTGCCTCCTTTGTTCAACAATGGTAGCAATTCCGTTGGCCAGATCGGCAACATAAGTCGGCGTCCGCAACTGATCGTTAACCACATTAAAGGGCTGTTGTGTTTTAATTTTGTCGGCAATCATTGTAATAAAATTGCCCCGGCCGTACAAAGGCTTACCATACACAAAAGAAGTACGAACTATTGCCCAGCCATGCTGATACTCCATTACAGCTTCTTCAGCATCCATCTTCGTTTTACCATAATAGCTTAGAGGCGAGGGTTTATCCTCTTCCAGGTACATCCCTTTTTCGCCATCAAAAATAAAATCAGTTGAGAGGTAAATAAAGAATGATTGATACGCTTCAGCATTTAATAACAACTGCACTGTTCCAAATACATTGGTGTCAAAGGCATCCGCCTGCTTTAGTTCACAATCATCAGGCTTGCTCATTGCACCGCTGTGTACTACTATATCAGGCTGAACAAACTCAAAGGCATCATGCAAAGAAAAGGGATCAGAAAAATCAACCTGGATAAAGCGATAGTTTTTATTCGAGTTAAATGATGACAAGTCGCCTGTGCGGGAAGAAGCAAACACTTCATGCCCTCCAGCCAATAACTGCGCCACCACATAACTACCCACAAAGCCATTCGCTCCTGTTACAAATACTTTCATATCAATTCGTTAAGGCGTAAATAATGAAAAACTTTTGATACATATCAGATCGCTAAAATAGAACTCCTTTGTTTCATTGCATAATTTCCACCTGTAGCCTGCCAGTAAACTCCTGCACAAAAAAACTCCGGCTTTAACCGGAGCTTTTAATATTATACACTGATCACATCTTAACCGAGGTAGGATTTCAATGCACTGCTATATCTTGCTTTCTGCAGGCGCTTGATCGCACGTTCTTTGATCTGGCGGATACGTTCTTTGGTCAAATCATATTTTTGGCCAATTTGCTCAATGGTAACACCATTTTCGCCATCCAAACCAAAATAAGCGTTTACTATTTCAGCTTCACGCGGCGAAAGGGATTTCAATACGCGACGAATCTCATTGCGTAAAGAATCTTTCATCACATCATCGTCTGTATCCGACCCCCCTTCCAGCAAATCCCCCATAGCCACATCTTCAGCCTCGTGTACAGGAGCATCTAAAGAAGTGTGACGGGTATTGCTCTGGAAAATATTGTTAATCTCGGTTTCACTCATCTCCAGCAGCTCAGAGAGTTCTTCAGTTGAAGGCTCCCTTTCATGCTCCTGCTCAAAAGCCATATAAGCTTTATTGGCTTTATTATAAGTACCGATTTTATTTTGAGGTAAACGAACTAAACGTCCTTGCTCAGCCAAAGCCTGTAAAATACTTTGACGAATCCACCATACGGCATAAGAAATAAACTTAAACCCTTTGGTTTCATCGAAACGCTGAGCGGCTTTGATCAGGCCCAGGTTTCCTTCATTGATCAGGTCGCTCAGGGATAAACCCTGGTGCTGATACTGTTTCGCAACCGAAACCACGAAACGCAGGTTGGCCTGCACCAGCTTGTCTAAAGCACGCTGGTCGCCCATTTTTATTTTTTGAGCAAGAGTGGTCTCTTCCTCTGGTGTGATCATAGAAATTTTAGAGATCTCCTGGAGGTATTTTTCAACCGCCTGTGAATCCCTGTTGGTAATCTGAGTAGCAATTTTGAGCTGACGCATATTTTAATTGAATCTCCTTTTGGTAACTTTAGTGTAGGATTGTACCTAAATATAAATAATAACTTGCAAAAATACGCAGAAATCAGAAGAAAATCAACAGATATTAGCTAACATATTCTAAAATCTGCCGGTCGTCCTGTAAATTCACTGCCGCACTGTTATTATAACGTATTTAAACAGCTGTTGGTTGGGCCTTTTTATAATTTGTTTGAGCGAAAATAATCATGATTATACCGCCCAGGATGATAGCGAAGGATATTAACTGAGCCTGAGTCATCTCAATACCCAGGAAATGCATTTTTACATTTACCCGGATACGCTCGATCAGGAAACGCTCTAACCCGTTAAATACCAAGTATATCCCGAATAATAATCCCGGTACTTTAATTTTTTTACGAAGCGCCCATAATATACCGAACAAAATAAGGCACGCTATGATTTCGTATAAAGAAGTAGGAAATACAGGTACCGGCAGGTGATTGCAATACTGAAGGTCGGCACAATTAGTCAATCTTACCCCCGTTTCATTCACATTATGAGGAAAATCGTATGCAAAAAACCAATCGGGTAAAAAGTTTAAAAAGCCTGGTTTTGAGAAAAAAGTGTGATGTGTATCATGACGTGCGAAAAAATCGGCATGGGCTGTAACTGCCGTCTCAAAATCGCCCTTAACAGCAGGTAAAACACCGCCGTCAGGCGTTGTTTTGAATGCTGCGTTATAAATGCCCCAATCGCCGTCGCCCGATACCTGGCATCCTATTCTGCCCAGGGCGTAGGCCAGCATCATTACAGGCCCCATTACATCCACAAAATGAATAAAGGGAATTTTATGTTTGCGCGTAAACCACCAAAGCGCAATACCGGCTACAATCAACCCTCCGTAAAACGTTAAGCCTGATGCAGAAAATATAGAGGAAGGATCTTTGATAAAAGAATCCCAATTTTCAAACGTATCGAAAATCTTAGCGCCTATTAGTCCAAATATCAGCGCAATCATGGTGATCTCTCCTACCCTGTCATGCGGCCACACACGAATTGTTCTTGTTTCAGGCTTGGCGAGCTTTTGCTTATTTTTTTCCCGCCACTTCATGGCAGCGAAAACAATTCCCAACGCAATACCGGCCAGCCAATTACCCTGGGAAGAAAAAATATAATCCTGAGGATTAACGTTCAATGAATTCTTTAGGAAAGCCAAACCCAGAATTTTATATCCCAATATAAAGCCTAATATAAAATTAGTCGCCAGCTCACCTATGGATGCCGGATGCCCTACTGTAATCGTTTCTTCAGTTGGCTGAAAAATGCCTTCTTTACTTTTTCGCCTCAGTTCTTTTGCGAGCACCACTGAGCATACGATAAAACCTATCGCTACAAAAAAACCAAAAGAATTTACAAAATGCAAAAACTTCCATTCCACACCAAACCAATCGCGGAAAACGTAATATAAATTAGGATACATTCAGCAGGTAATTTAATTTATTTGGGCAATATTACGATAAATTTGGGGGTAACAGCTGATAAGTTGCAACCGCCCTCCCCAGAAAAGCCAGGGTTAACAATGGTTTAACGCCCCATTCATTCAAGAAAAAAGGATGCACTTTTATAAAGTACATCCCCTTGTAAACTGTTATACTTACTAACCAACTACTTTTAGCCGCAATATTCGTCAAAAGCTGCCAGCAAATTCTGGGCAATCATTTGCGCCGAACGGCCTTCGATCATGTGCCTTTCAATAAAATGCACCAATTTACCGTCTTTAAATAGCGCAATAGATGGAGAAGACGGAGGGTAAGGCAACAAATGCTCGCGCACCTGCTTTACGGCATCCATATCAAAACCCGCAAAACTTGTCGTTAAATGATCGGGCTTTTTCTCTGCATTGGCTACTGCCATTAACACACCCGGCCTGGCGGTGCCGGCCGAACAACCACATACAGAGTTAATAACTAAGAGATTGGTGCCACCCTGGGCAAGACTCGCATTTACTTCTTCAGGAGTTTGCAACTCCACAAACCCATTATCTGTTAATTCCTCTTTCATAGGAATTACTATTTCTGCAGGATACATATCGCTAATTTAATTTGATTATTATTGAATGCTTTAACACAAAAGTAGATAAAAAAGTTTTTGGGCCTGGTGAACAGGTCCGATTCTTTCCCGCACATAACAATTCAGCATCGTTTCTCCTCAACGATCCGGGCCTTCCGGAACATCAGAACCAGCCACAACCTGTCAAAACTTAGGTTCTAAAACAAAGATAAGAGACAATATGTCATTAACGCTATTCTAAAACGGAAAAAATGTCACTAAAAATGTATTGGTTTGCAATTTGACTACTGATTACCGTACAATCATTAAAAAAATTAAAAATTGAATACAATGACAAACGTAAAATTCAACGGCGTTCCTTTTGAGAGAACTTTTACCAGCTTAGTAGATGACTTTTTCACCGAAATACCAGGTTTGTTGAAGACCGAAGTGGCCAAGCCTAATATTAAAGGGCATGCACCTGTAAATATTACGGAGCATGAAAATGAATACCAGATTGAAGTAGTAGCTCCTGGTTACGATAAAGGCGATTTTAAAATTAAAGTAGAGAATAATATCCTCACCATCTCTGCTGAGAAAGGAGCAGACGAGCCAAAAGAAAATGGCAAATCCATTAGAAGAGAGTTTCAATTACGTTCCTTTAAGAGAACTTTTACCATTGATAACAAAATTGATAGTGAAAAGATCAACGCGCGGTTTGTTAACGGAATCCTAATAGTAACGTTACAGCGCAAGGAGGAAGCTAAAGCAGCGTCAAAAGATATAGAAGTACAATAACAAGTTTTTCTCATAAGCAGTTAGTTTTGGTTTAAACCCTTCGTTTCCACGAAGGGTTTTTTGTTTTTCCTATCTAAACCTGAACCAATACCCGCTTTTCGCTGTCTTATGTGTAAATTTGCGTTTATTGAAAATTCAAGTACCTGATATGCGTTATCCTATTCTTATTTTATTACTATTATTCTTTTCGGCCACCAGGGCCCAGGTGAAGCCGGATAGCATAGTACTGAAGCCGATACATGAGATACCCCATATTTTCAATTCTGATACAGCTTTGAGAATTACCAACTTTAGCCCCTTCTTTTCATTGCATGTTGACTCCAGCCTGAATTACAGGTTTCAGATTAACAAGGACGCCAGAAAATATTATTGGTATTTAAAAAATGCGCCTGCGGGATTTAAGATTGACAAAGACAATGGCACTTTAAGTTTTCGTAGCAACAAGTCGCTTTTTTTATCAGGGCGCTTGAAGTACGACCGGGAATACCCGGTATCTTTTGGCATACAAAGTCTTTCAAACCCAGCCGACCGGCTGGATACAACTTTAAATGTAATATTTTACAGCACAGATGTGGTATATCCCAAAATAAAGCCATCAGTGGTAAGCCCGGTGACCATCAATGAAGGCGATAGATTGAGTTTTAACGTATTATGTGAAAATGGCAATTTCCCCATTGAGAAAATATTAATGTCGAGCGATATATCTATTGGCAATTTCAAGTTACCGAAAACCTGTGATGATAATTTTGAATGGGTGCCGGGTTATGATTTTGTAACTGAGAAAGATGCCAAAGGGGAAAGAATTGTAAATCTTGAATTTATTGGAACAACTAATTTCAATTTCGCTGATACAGCCAGAGTAAAAGTAGTGGTTAAAGACGGTTTGAATTACGATATCGCTACCAAAGAGTACAACGATGCACTCAGGCTGATGAAGATCTGGATATTGAGGTATAAGTACACTTTTTACCAGTTGGATAAAAAAATTAAAAAAACTAAAGGTTGGCGGTCGGGCTTCGATATCACTACGGCATCTACTACATTAACCGGTACGGTTCTGGCCACTACAGCTGAAAAAGACGATACCAAGAAACAGAATACGGGTAAGATTTTGCCGAGTATTGGCGTGGTCGCCATGCCGGTAAAAGAGGCGGCAGCCCCGCAGAAAACTACTGAACAAAACCAGGCTACGCTATTGCGTGTTAATATCAAGCGGCTGGATTACATGATAACAGAGAACCAGTTGCTGGGTAACAGAGACCCGTTAATCAACGCTAAAACAGAGACCCTTAAAAAAGAGTTACGGCAAAGCCAGGATCAGCTCCGGGAAGTTCCTACTGAGATGTCGGAGCGCTTTTCAGAAAAGCAACTGAATGATTATTTTGACAATCCAAGGGTGCAGAAGAAATACCGTTTTAAATAACCGTTCTCGGTAGATATCATGCGACGGGTCTTTCAATTACGAAAGCCCTTTTAGTGCCGGAGCGGTGACTATGGGCGTCTGATTCAATTTCGGCGAATTTTGCGCAGACTTGCATAAGATACTTCCATCGGCCCTGGCTTATTTTACCAGGCATTCTTTAGCGGCGCCTTCCATTATTACTTTAATCTCGCCGGGTGCTACTTTATCGGCGTCCTGATAGCTATACTTTTCTTCGATCATTGATCCACTGAATTGACACATACAGGTAATAACAACTGAGTCTGGTTGCTGACCCCGTTCCTCATAGGTTTTTTTCGCAGAAGAGATACAATTTCGCATAAACTCTTTTTTTTCTTTATGCGTCCAATTGTTTTTTTTGCTTTTTTCCTCCCTTGTTCCACAGGCATTCAAAAGAATGAGGCACACGGATAAAAACAGCGTTGTTTTTTTCATTGGATCGGTATTTTGAAAGTGAGAAAAACTTAAAAAAGCGCAGATAGCTTCATCTTTATTTACAATTCGATCACCCGACTGTATTATTCGCAAGTAAAAGTGCTTTAGCTGCAGACGAAAGGCATAAAAAACCGCCTCAGTTACTGAGACGGCCTTTTATTATAAAGATTGATTTCATTACAAATCGGTAATGGGTGCATATTGGGGAACCAGGGATTTCATGATAATCCAGCCTATCAAATAAGCTACAGCACAGATAGCAAATATGATAAAGTATCCGGCTTCAATTCCCTGAAAACCCATGAAGTTCATCTGGGTTTTGTCTGAGTAATCGAACAATACACCCGATCCCTTATTAATGAGGAAAGCGCCAACGCCTCCTGCCATACCTCCGATACCGGTAATGGTAGCAATTGCTTTTTTAGGAAACATGTCTCCTATCGTAGAGAAAATATTAGCACTCCACGCCTGGTGCGCCGCACCCGCGATTCCAATGATGATCACCGGGAACCACACGGAGGTACCGCCTAATGGTTGGGCTAATAAGGCTAACAGCGGGAAAAACGCAAATATTAACATCGCACGCATACGTCCTGCATAAGGATTCATTCCTTTTTTGTCTACAAAATAACTCGGCAGCCACCCCCCAATGATCGATAGCAATGTAATTAAATACAGTGTAAAAATCTGTGGGGCACTTTGGGTAGAATCCAATCCATAAACAGAGCTCAGGTAAGCTGGTGTCCAGAACAGGAAAAACCACCAAACGCCGTCCGTCATGAATTTACCCACGGCAAAGGCCCAGGTTTGCTTGTATTTAAATGCCTGGCCAAAGGATATACCCTTTTTAGGTGTAACAGTCACATGCTCTCTAACGATCTCATCTTTATCATCTTGCTGAATGTAATCCAGTTCCTGCTGATTTACTTTGGGATGAACCTGCGGTTTTTTATAGATAAACACCCAAAAAGCCATCCAGATAAAACCTACTGCACCGATAATAATAAACGACATTTCCCAGCCCCATGCCTTTGCAATAAAGGGAATGGTAAGGGGAGCCATCAGTGCTCCAATTGTAGCCCCTGCGTTAAATATACTGGTAGCATAAGCCCTGTCCTTCTTTGGAAAATACTCAGCCGTTGCTTTGATGGCTGCGGGGAAATTGCCCGCCTCACCAATAGCTAATACAATACGGGCGAAAATAAACAGTGATACGCTCACACTGGCTACCTGTGCTACATCTCCCACGGTTGATAATGCTTCTTTGGCGCCATGAAATCCTACTGCCCATTCTCCGGCTACAATACCTGAAGTTGCGATTCCGCAAAATGCGTGGATAACCGCACCAATAGACCAAACAAAGATGGCCCATAGAAAGCCTTTCTTTGTATCCATCCAATCGACAAACTTGCCGGCGAACAGCATGGATATCGCATAAACGATGGAGAATATTGCAGTGATGGTACCATAGTCATTATTCGTCCAGTGAAACTCCGGAACTATAAAGTCTTTCCAGGTAAGCGATAAAACCTGCCTGTCGAGATAATTAATAGTTGTTGCGAAAAAAAGCATGGCACAGATGGTCCACCTGTACTTTGTCATTTTTCCATTTCCATTGGCTTGCTGCATATCGTTAGTTATTTTTTAATTGATTGAATAATGGCAAAAACTTCTTTGGTAGCGCTTTCAATGGCGGCATAATCTTTATTTGCCATCAGCTCTTTACTGATCAGCTTACTTCCCATTCCAACGGCGCTTACGCCTGCTTTAAACCAGCTTTCAATATTTTCCTTCGTAGTATCCACACCGCCTGTTGGCATAAAGATCAGGTTGGGGAACACCGGCTTGATAGCTGATAAGTATTTAGCACCTAATGTATCGCCGGGGAACAGTTTGATAAATCTAACACCTGCAGTTTCAGCTGCAATGATCTCTGTTGGTGTCATACAACCCGGCGCATATAATACATCGCTGGCAACCGCATAGGCGGCGATCTCTGCCACGTAACCCGGGCTTACCAGAAAGTCTGCGCCCACCGCCAGGTACTCTTTTACCTGTGTCAGGTTTTTAACAGTACCAATACCTAACAAAAGGCCCGGCATTTCTGCATTACGTACCTGTACCATTTTGGCAAAATTATTTAAAGCAGCTTCGCCGCGGCTGGTATACTCAATTGCTTTTACGCCTGCTTTATATACGGCACGCAAAATTTCTACGCTTATTGTTTCGTCTGCATTAAAATAAAGTGGCAGCATGCCCTGTTCTACTATCGCATCAATCGCCTGTTGTGTTGTAGCCATTTCAATTTGAGGTTTAAGGCCTGTCTGTTGACAGGCGGTTTTAAAGTTTAAGGATTAAGAATATTCACCCTTAAATAAGAATATTGTTTGAGCCAGTACCAGGTAACCAGTCAACCCGTCAACCAATTTTTACCTTGATCACCATTTTTTTGATATTTCCCTCGCCTACACCAATCATAGGAGCATGCACATCTTCAGGAAACAATATCACAAACTGGTTGTCGGTTAAATTAAAGTACATATCCGGCTTTTCGTCCCAAAACTGTACATCTTTCGCTTCGTCATATCCGTCTTTATCGGTATCACACTTTTCAATAGGCTTCCAGCCTATTTCTTCAACGCCGCTGATGCATACCTGTATATCGATATGCTTACGATGGCATTCAAACTTCTCTAAAGACGCTTCGCGGCTTTTACCTTCTTTATCAGAAACAATCGCTTTCAGTTCTTCGCCTTGTATCTCGTAAGTACCCGGCTCTATTGTTGCCAGATCAGTAGCAGCAATATATTCAAATGCTTTTGCAAACAGCGGATGAACGCTGGTATATTTTTGCGCATTCTGTAAGGAATCAATGATCATGATGATATGTTTGATGTACGAAAGTACGATGTACGTATCACTATGCGTCATACGTACATCGTACATCAGATATCGTACTGGTTAAAGTTATCTCTGTACCCTTCCGCTCGCATCGCCCTTCATCAGCGTTTTTACATCGCTTAATGTAGCGTGGTTTAAATCGCCCGGAATAGTGTGTTTTAATGCAGAAGCCGCTACACCAAACTCTGCAGCGTCGGCCATGCTCATACCGGTAACCAACCCATAGATCAGGCCACTTGCAAAGCTGTCGCCACTACCCACACGGTCAACAATACGCACATCATACTTACGGGTATGGTAAAACTCGTTGCCATCGCTTACCAATGCACTCCAGCCGTTGTCGCTGGCGCTGTAGCTTTCGCGTAAAGATGAAGCAATGTATTTGAAACCGAATTTTTCTTTCATTTGGCGGATCACATCCTTATAGCCATCCAGGTTCAACTCTCCTTTAGTGATATCGCTATGCGCTGCTTTAAAACCTAAAGTTGTTTCAGCGTCTTCTTCGTTACCGATGCATACATCTACATATTTGCACAGTTCAGTCATTACCGATTGGGCTTTTTCTTTGCTCCACAATTTTTTACGGGAGTTCAGATCGATAGAGGTGGTGATCCCCCTTTCTTTAGCTGCTTTTAATGCAGCCTCTGTAAGTGCAGCAGCTTTATCGCTTAGCGCAGGGGTAATACCTGTTGTGTGGAACCAGTCTGCCCCCTCAAAAATGGCATCCCAGTTAAACTCGCTGGCGTCCACGTCGGCGATCGAAGCTCCTGCACGGTCATAAATCACCTGCGAAGCGCGCATAGAAGCACCCGTCTCC
>JBQGCI010000397.1:0-2220 GCA_052038405.1 Acinetobacter pittii | reverse complement strand
TTTGTTCTGATAACGGAAAATATAATCATAGTCAGTTACATACCAACTGCCACAACTTAACCAATAATGTAAACGAATCTTCAATAAGCCTTTGGATATCTCTATCCCGCCTTCAGAAAAGGGGTCTTCCAAACAGGTGCTTTCATCATCGTTTATGGAAGGAAGAAAAACATCAGAAGCAAGTTCCTTGGTATAGCCGGTACCCTTTTTAAAAAATATAAGTAGCCTGCGCGGGTTCAGATCGAGTTGATCCATGCCCAAACCCTCATTATTTTTTAAATTTGACGGATCTGTATTCCTCAAAACCAACACCACATCTGCCTGCTGATCTTTATTCAGGTCGCCGCTTAGTGCTGTATCCAGCACCCATCCTTCAGGAATATAATTTTGAAATTCCTTTTTATAAGAACCAAGCTGGGCGCCGGAGGGCTTGGCGATCGAATATGCAAGAATAAAAAGAAAAAAATATTTCATAACGATACAGGAGGAGGAGCCTTAGTGACGATCAGCCGTCAGTACCTCGGGCATGAATTTTTTGCTTTGCTCAATCGCATCCATTAATTGCTCGGTTATATCCTGTGCCGAAGCCTCATAATCGATCTGAAGCGGTTCTTTAAAAGTAACCGTAAGCAGGGTGCCTTTTTTGCGAAGTGTTACACCGGTCTTATTAAAAGCCTTGGAGAAACCGTTTATTACAACGGGAATTACAATCGGCTTATGATGCTTGATGATAAGCGCTGTTCCTTTTCGCGCTGGTGCATAAGGCGTGGTAGTGCCCTGCGGAAAAGTGATGATCCAGTTGTTTTTTAAAGATCTTTCTATTTTACGGGTATCGCTGGGATCTAAACCCGCCCGTTGTTCTTTGCTGCTTTCATTCCAGGTACGGCGTACGGTGAGCCCGCCTGCAAGTAAAAATAACCGGCTCATCCAGCTGCTTTTCATAGTTTGTTCGGCAGCTACGTAATTTACCCGTGTAAACGGGTTCAACACGTAAAAAGGTATGCCCAGCCTGTCATTTTTACCCCATTTGATAGCGGAAAAAATATGGAAGAGCGTAATTACATCCAGGAAATAGGTCTGGTGGTTACAAACAAACAGCACATTGGTTTTAGGCAAAGCTTTCACCTTTTCCGAACCATGAATACGTAACTTATTTATAATAGTAATGCCGGGGTAAGTGCATATTCCTACCACCAGGTGTACCAGCTTTTTTACCAGGCTTGTACTTTTTAATCTGTCTGTAAATTTTCCCATTCGCGCAGGCAAAATAACGGTTTAAACTAATTAATCATTCATTCAAAGCATTTTTTTTATATGTAGCTCCGCAATAAAATTTAAGTTTTTATCGTATAGCTTTCCTAATTTGTGGTTATGAATGATTTGGAGATACTGAACAACCGGCCATCGAAAAAAAAGATCCTTTACCCGGTTAACAACGAACTGGCCAGCTACCTGGTGCGCCAGGGAAGAGAAGTTAGCCTGCCTGTTTCACATACAGATCTGCTGAATTTTACCTGGTCGATACCTATAAAAGATGAACAGGGCAACAGTACTTACTGGGAAAAAGCTATTTATGATAAAAGAGATTGGGACTACCTGCGCGAGGGCCTGGTAAAGATTTATGCCATTCTTCGAACCGAAGGCGATATGAGCTTCGCCGACCAGTTGGATGTTGCAAGAATAGATTATTGCTCGTTCGGCAACTCCCTGCCTTTCCGTATCAGGATCGTCAATAAATTCAACTCAAATTTTGACCACTACTATATTAAGATCACCGATGCCTCCCGGATTTACGGCCTGGAACTGGAACATTTTCTATCTCCCAACCGGCTCACCTTCTATACCGACAGGGGCACGCTCGTAGAAGAGCACATTCCGGGACTGCCGGGGGATGTTTTCCTCGAACAATACCTCAATAAAGCCGAAACGAACAAAACCCGCCTTGCAAAAGAGTTCGTGAAATTTAACGAACGCTGCTTTGTACGTTTATTGGGAGACATGCGGGCTTATAATTTTGTAGTAGTGGCTACGCCAGACATTGAAAGCTACCAGTATCGCATAAGAGCTATCGATTTCGATCAGCAATCTTATGAGGGCCGGAAAAACCTTTATATGCCCCAGTTTTTTAAGGAGAACAATGCATTTGTAACAACGGTGCTCAGCCAGCTGAATACAGAATCTATTGAGCAATACAAGGCCGAAGAATGGTCGGCTATGGCT
>JBQGCI010000396.1:0-2573 GCA_052038405.1 Acinetobacter pittii | reverse complement strand
AATTGGCATCCTGCTAGTGGCGCTCGGCGCATTAACCAAGTTGTTGGCTTTTGTCAACTACCGAAAAGTCAGGATGCAGATTGAAAACAACAGTTACAGTAGCGCTCCTTCGTTCATTAATGCGCTAACCATATCTATCATCGTAATCAGCGCTGTTTTGATATGGTATCTTGTGGAAAGCGTAAGTTAAGAACGCAAAATACATTAGTTGTCGGACCATGCAATATTTTTGATCAAAGTATCGTAAATATAACTAATGACCTAAGCTGGTTCTCATTTGCCAAGTTTATCTCAGTAAAAAGCAAGCAAGATAAAATATGGACCCTGCTTTCCCAATACTTTGCCTATAACTACCCCAGGCATGGCAGTTGAACAGGAACAGGAAATGGAAGTCAGCTATATCCAATATCTTAAAAACGAGACAACACCAGTCGGACAGGAGTATTGCAAGCTATCCGAAATGACATTCAGGTATGAAAAAAGATTCTGACGACTGTAAAGCCGATATTCAGAAATTGAAAGTGCCCGCTTAAGCTAAAGAATTATCGCAGGCCAGTGGTCGGCACTCCAGGTTATTCTGCGGATGATCAGCTTTGATCTGCCGTTGTCACTGATATCATAGCCATGCATGAGCAGGTAATCATTTTGGTCGTCGTCCGTAAATATTCCGTTATGCCCTACTCCGGCCCAGCTAAAGGCATCCCCCTTAGCCAGTACAGTACCACCATTGCGGGCCAGATTAACACCGTCTTTATCCAGGTAAGGACCATTTACATTTTCGCTCCTGCCTACAACCACTTTGTAATTACTGTTTACACCTCTGCAACAATAATCCCAGGAAACGAATAAATAATAAAATCCATTTCTTTTAAAGACAAAAGGAGCTTCAATCGCACCTGCGGAAAATACAGAGTCTTTACCAGAGATATTACCGCGTCTTGTGGCGATCGTTTGAATTTGACCATTTTTGGTACGAAAGTCCGCTTTTAGCCCAACCATTTTAATCCCGCCCCAGAAAGATCCCCAGCTGAGCCAGGGCTGGCCCTTATCGTCCAACACTAAATTAGGGTCGATCGCATTGAAATCGTCACGGTTAGTTTTTGATTGAATAATCATACCTTGATCCTCCCATTTGAAGTTGGGGCTATTAGGATCGAGGGTTTTATTAACCGCCAGGCCGATGCAGGAATTATTCTTACCGAAGGTTGACACCGAGTAATACAGATAATAGCTACCGTTGTGATAACTGATATCAGGAGCCCAGGTATGACCAGTATACCCATTGACAGCATCTATTGCCCACCGGGGTGGTGTGGCAAACACCGGCTTTTCTTTTTTCCAGCTGGTAAGATCCCTCGAGGACATCACACTAATGCCTGGGCCGGTAGAAAACAGGTAATAAATCCCGTTTTCCTTGATCATTACAGGATCATGAACATAGGCTTTCAGGCCCGCGGCCGAAAAATCGTTTGGTGTCTGACCCTGCAGGCCGATAGACCAGGCTAAAAATATCTTTATAATAATCAGTAATTTTTTCATCATAAACTTTACTGCGGAGGGTTTCCCAGTATCGTTCAAAGATATCGACATCTTTGAGAAAGGAGGTGCCCAAAGACAAGTTCTCATTTGTATTTTAAATACACGATCAGCTCATTACTACTACTTTCAAACTTACGATGAGCGTTTTGATAAAGCGTCTAGTAACGCGTCACAGCTTATGTTAAGTTATTGCTGAATTGCACGAACCGCCTGGCTATACGTTTTACTACCATCCTTGTCAATTTGCGCAATCCGTACAAAAATCTTTGGGTAAGAGTTACCAGTTGTAATGTCACCTTTTTTATTACAGGAATACATGTTTACTATTAACACAAGTAAAAGGACTACACGCCATCTGGATACTGTCCGGCTAACGGTACTTAACAAACACAAAAGAAACACGGTACCCAAAGCGGCTGACGCTGCGGCTTGGCTTATTTGTATATGGTAATATAATTTGGTGTCACTATTGCCATTCACGGCAAGTGTGCTGAGTCTTTGTACTTCCTTAAAATCTTTTCCGTTGGCAGAGACTTCTATGGCAAACTCCTGGTTGTTTATTTCCTGGTAGGTTGTGAACTGTACTTCCAGCTGGTCATTTTTAATGAAACCAACTATACGGCCCCAAACTACCGGTAATGCATTCTCAAATGTCAAACTTCGAATGCGATTTCCGGCAAACTCTGCTATGTAGAGTCGATTATTAAAGTAGGTAATCCCACTAGGTCCGGAAAATCGTGCTGCAGTCCCGGTACTGTCGAGGTAACCACTTGACGAACCGGCAACCGTCGTAACTTCGTTGTTATTCAAATCAATTTTGCGAATGCGGTGGTTACCTTGGTCCGACACATAAAGGCTATTATCATAATAAGTGATCCCCCAAATTGCTCTAAATTGGGCATCGGTGCCAATTCCATCATTTGAACCTGCTATAGAACCAGCTATTGTGCTCACCTGGTTAGTAGTTAGGTCAATTTTACGGATTCGGTTGCCTCCTGCTTCTCCTACATATAAATCGCTTCCGTTACACACCA
>JBQGCI010000395.1:0-6460 GCA_052038405.1 Acinetobacter pittii | reverse complement strand
AAGAAAAGGAGCTCGATTTTTCTATAAACCTGCATGCAGATGAAGCGGGTAAAGATATCATCACCGATAAACTGCGCCTCGAACAGGTAATTCGCAACCTGCTGTCCAACGCGCTTAAGTTTACCACCCAGGGTTCGGTAAGCTTAACCATACAACCTGCAGCCAATAATACCGATTATGTACAGTTCCTGGTAAAAGACACCGGCATCGGTATCAGCCCGGAGAACCAAAAAATTATCTTTGAAGCTTTTCAACAGGCCGACGGCTCAACCCGCCGCAAGTTTGGCGGCACCGGCCTGGGCCTTTCCATCAGCCGTGAGCTGGCGCGCCTGCTCGGCGGCGAAATTACAGTAACCAGTGCTTTGGGAGCCGGCAGTGAATTTAGTTTTATAATACCCCGCTCCAGGCATGCCGCACCTGTAAAACAGGCTCCGGCCAAAGCCGATGAAGCGGCCCCGAACACCCGATCAGAAGAAGAGCCGGTATTGCCAAATGATAGTAAGCTCGTGGTAGCTGATATACCCGAGGATGTGGCCGACGACCGGGCCGGTATTGAACCCAACGACAAGGTGATACTGATTGTTGAAGACGATACTAATTTTGCCAAAGCGTTATTGAAGTTTACGCACCAGCGGGGTTACAAAGGAATTATTATTGTCAGAGGAGACCTGGCAGCGCCTGCAGCCCTGCAATACAAACCTATAGCAATTTTGCTGGATATACAATTGCCTGTAAAAGATGGCTGGCAGGTAATGGATGAGATTAAGAGCAACCCGCGAACGCGCCATATACCGGTGCATATCATGTCATCGCTGGAGGTTAAAAAAGAAAGCCTGCTGAAAGGAGCGATTGACTTTATTAATAAACCGGTAGCCCTCGAACAGATCAGCAAGATCTTCCGTAAAATAGAAGATGCTTTAACCGGCCATCCTAAAAAGGTGTTGATCGTGGAGGAGAACCCCAAGCACGCCACGGCTTTGTCTTACTTCCTCAGCAATTTTAATATTGTTTCTGAAATAAAAGATAATGTAGACGATAGCATCGCGGCCCTGATGTCAGACAAAGTAAACTGCGTGATATTAGATATGGGGATACCCGATAAAACCGGATACGAAACCCTGGAAGCTATTAAACAAAAGCAGGGGCTGGAAGATCTGCCGATCATTATTTTCACCGGTAAAAACCTGTCGCATGCAGAAGAACTTAAGATAAAACAATATGCCGATTCTATCGTCATTAAAACAGCACATTCTTTCCAGCGCATATTAGACGAAGTAGGCCTGTTCCTGCACCTGGTCGAAGAACACCATCCCGCAACGGAAAAGCGCAAGATCAATAAGCTGGGATCATTGAATGAAGTGTTGAAAGATAAAACGGTGCTGGTGGCCGACGACGATGTACGCAATATCTTTTCATTAACAAAAACATTAGAGCAATACCAGATGAAAGTGGTATCCACTATTGATGGTAAAGAAGCATTGATGCAGCTGGAAGCGCATCCCGAAATTTCTATAATACTCATGGATATGATGATGCCGGAAATGGATGGTTATGAAACGATACAACGTATTCGGAATAACCCGCGATACTCAAAACTGCCCATTATTGCGGTAACGGCCAAGGCAATGACGGGCGACCGGGAGCGCTGCATCAGGGCAGGAGCGTCGGATTATATTTCGAAACCGGTAGACAAAGACCAGTTATTGTCCCTGTTGCGGGTTTGGCTGTACGAAAATTGAGATGAGGATGAACAAGAAAGAAAAAACGATTCTTATCGTAGATGATGATAACCGTAACATTTTTGCCCTGGAGCTAACGCTGAAGGCAAGAAAATACCGGTATGTATCCTGCACCTCCGCAGCCGAAGGACTGCAGGTGCTTCGCTCCAACAATACTATTGGCCTGGTGCTGATGGATATGATGATGGCAGAGATGGACGGCTATGAAACCATCCGCATCATACGATCCTCAACCGAATATCCGGATGTTCCGGTTATTGCGGTAACGGCCAACGCGATGAGCGGCGACAGGGAAAAATGCCTGGAAGCCGGGGCCAACGGTTACGTTTCTAAACCTATTAATGTGGACCAATTATTGAGTATGATAGAAAAATGGTTATAGATGATGGAACCGGATATTGTTAAGGATGAAGAAATGGAGTTATTGCTGAGTGATATTGCCGAACTCTATGATTACGATTTTACACAGTACACCCGGTCTTCTTTAAGGAGGCGGCTGAACCGGATATGCATGCTGGATAAGTTTACAAGCTTTGCAGAATTAAGATACAGGATCACCAAAGATGCCAGCTACCTGACCCGCTTTATCGAAGAAGTTACGGTAAACGTTACTGAAATGTTTCGCGATCCCGGGTTTTACAAAACCCTGAGAGAGCATATATTGCCCACCCTGGGCACCCACCCGTTTATACGGGTATGGATTGCAGGTTGCTCTACCGGCGAAGAAGCTTATTCGGTAGCTATCCTGCTAAAAGAGGCCGGTCTTTATCATAAGTCTTTAATTTACGCCACAGATATTAATCCCGGTGTTATTGAAAAAGCATCGAAAGGTATTTTCCAGGCAGGGCCCCTCAGGCAGTATTCTGAAAACTACATGTTGTCCGGCGGTAAGCAGGATTTTTCTTCCTATTATATTTCCCGCTATGATGTGGTGAAATTCGATGAAACCCTGAGTGAAAAAATGATCTTCTCAACCCATAACCTGGTGTCTGATTCTTCTTTTAATGAATTTCAGTTGATCCTTTGCCGGAACGTGATGATTTATTTTGACAAAAACCTGCAGGGCAAAGTACTGAAGCTTTTTGACGATAGCCTGCAATCTTTAGGTTGGCTGGCGCTGGGATCGAAGGAAACGCTGAGGCATTCGGCTATTGAGCCTCGTTATAAGCAGTGGCAGGGAGAAAAAATATGGAGGAAAACAAGTTAATTGGCTCATGTACCGTGAAGGCTTCAACAGAAATATTACTGATCGGTGGCTCTGCGGGCAGCATCAGCGTGTTGCTGGAGATGATTCCCCACCTGGATAAAAACCTGGCATTCCCTGTTGTTATTATATTGCACAGAAAGGCGCACCCCGAAAGCAACCTGGGCGACCTGCTGAAGTTTCACAGCAGTTTACCGGTGACAGAGGTGGAGGACAAGACATCACTGAACAAAAGTTGCATTTACCTGGCGCCGGCAGATTACCATCTTTTACTGGAAACCAAATCGCTGGCGGCCCTCGACAGTTCTGAAAAAGTAAACTATTCGCGCCCTTCGATTGATGTGAGTTTCCAGTCGGCAGCCGTGCTGTTTAAACAACATACAACGGCGTTATTGTTGTCGGGCGCCAATGCCGACGGGATGGAAGGACTGCGAACCATTGCCCGTTACGGTGGCACCGTGCTGGTGCAAGACCCGGTATCGGCTGAGTTTGGTTATATGCCCAAACAAACCCTGCTCAACCTGGAGGTTGATGCCGTTTTAAAGCCTGCACAAATGGCGATCTTTATCAATGCGCTCAATAAAAAAGAGCAACTTTAAATGTTGCTCTTTTAAGATTTATTTCAGCTCCCTGATCTTGATGTTGCGGTAACTTACTTCGTTGCCGTGATCCTGCAGTAAGATGTGACCTTTATCGGCCTCACCGAAGTTTTTCCAGTTTTTATATTTGCTGATTTTAACCAGCTCTCTGAATTCGGGCGACTTGCGCTCGTACTCCAGCACTTTTTTGCCATTCAACCAATGTTCAACATGGTTATTGGGATAAACGATCACCTTACCGGTACTCCACTCGCCTATAGGGTGTGTTGCACCATCCTTTGACGCTGTTTTCAGATCATAAAGCGAAGACAGTGTCCGGTTACCGTCACGTCCCATTTTAGCGTCAGGGTGCTTCGCATCGTCCAGTATCTGGTACTCTAACCCGATCGCAGACATACCTGTTTGTTCCTTTAACGTAACAAAATATTTTACGCCGCTATTGGCTCCTGGGGTCAGTTTGAAATCAAAGCTCAATTCAAAGGCGCTATATTGACCGGTAGTTACAATATCGCCGGCATTTTGCGATTCGGCTCCATCAGATGATTGTATGGTTAATAAGCCGTCTTTAATGATCCATCCTTTGGGAGAAGCAGGGAAGGTACTGGCTTTGGCGCTCCTCCAGCCCTTATTGGTTTTACCATCGAATAATAATTTCCATCCTTGCTTTTTTTCTTTAGAGGTTAAGGTATTTACCTGTGCATGTATAAAGTTTACCGAACCTGATAATAAAAGCGCTAAAGCGGACGTAGTCAAAATTTTCCTGATTTTCATAATATTTGATCCTGTTGAAGTATATTTTTTTAGTATAGAAGATAAGTGGTTGATATGGCAGCCTGAGATCAGTATTTGAATACTTTACCGTTTACCATCACTTCCTGCTTCTTTTCATCAAATGTTGCTTTAAAACCGGTATGCGCCGCCGCAGTAGTCATGATATTGGCAATGCTATGGCTGTAACCGGCTTCAACCGGTGCATTGGGTTGCTTCCTGCTGCGTATACATTCCATCCAGTTGCGTACATGATTGGAAGTAAGTACATCGCCACCGGTATTCGCTGATGCGACTACCTGCTCATTATTGGGTAAACTTATTTTCGGTAACAGGTTGGCCTTCATGCCCATGGCTGCTGCCATCTTTTCGGTAAGACCGCCCTGGGGCGATATTTTATTCGCGATCAGGTTTAATTCGCCTCCATTGGAGTAATAGATCTCTGCAGGACGTTCATCGCCATTGTGCATTCTCGATCCGAAAGTTACCTGGAAGCCTTTTGAAAGATCATCCTCGGGACCATAATCAAAAGCTGCCAATATCGTATCCCAGTTCCTGCGCCCGTCTTTCCATTGATAAATGCCCCCGTTAGCCACCACGCTCCGCGGGTGTTTCAGGCCGGTGAACCAATGCACGGTGTCAATCTGGTGACTCATCCACTGCCCCGGAAGACCCGAAGAGTAGGGCCAGAACAGCCGGTATTCCAAATAAATACGGGGATCGAATTTTTCGAACGGACGATTCATGATAAAGCGCTTCCAGTCGGTATCTGCTTCTTTTAACTGGGGCAATAGCTCGGGGCGCCGCCAGCGTCCCGGCTGGTTGACGTTCCACGTTAGCTCCACCATGGTAATAGGACCAAACTGCCCCGATTTGATAAAATCGTTGGCAGCATGATAATTGGTACCGCTGCGACGTTGGGAACCGATCTGAACGATCTTGCCGGTTTCCTTTACGGCTTTGAGCGCCGCCTTATTGTCTTCCATGGTTTCTGCAAACGGTTTTTCCACATAAGCATCGCAACCGGCTTTTACGGCCTCAATGGTATGAAGCGCATGCTGGAAATCGGCAGTCCCGATAAACACCGCATCCACCGTTTTACTTCCATATAACTCTTCGTTATTACGGTAGGCTTTTACATCGTTGTTCATTTTCTGCTTCCACATGGCAGCTCCCTGCTCGCGGCGCAGTTTCCAGATATCGGAAACGCCCACTACTTCAAAATTAAGCTCCTTATAATGGTTCATAAAACAGGGCATGTGAGAAGACCGGTGGCGGTCAGAAAAGCCAACCACACCTACACGCACCCGGTCGTTAGCGCCTATAATGCGGCTATAACTCTTGGCACTGAACACACTGTTAGATACCAGTACACCGGCGCCCGCGATGGAAGCCTGCCTGATAAAATTACGACGCGAATTTTTCATTGAAACTTATACTGATTTTAAGTGATCATTCTATGGCAATTGCCCGGCACCGGATTGGATGATACGCAAGCAATTTTCGATGAAATTAGTAAAAACACGGGAGGAAATCAGCAAAACATCTGGAAAGACGAATTTTTAGTACCTGCAAGTGCTTGAAAATCATTTACAACGTTTGAAATGGGAACGCTTTTTGGAACAGAAATGCAAATGATTGAACAAAGTTCACGCCGATGGCAAAAAATGCATCAGGTACAACAATAACCGCGTGCCGGTTTCATGGTTGTAACAGGATATTATTCGCGGGGTAAGGAGTTGAAATACTCAATAGGCGACACTTTAAAATACTTCTGGAAATTCCTGCTAAACAGGCTTTGCGAGCTGTAACCCACCATCCTGGATATCTGGAAGAGCGAGTACTCATTTTGAGCAATCAGCCCGGCTGCTGTTTTCAGCCGGGTAATATCAATCAGCTCCTTGGGAGACAGGGACGACAGTGACTTTATCTTGCGGTAAAAAGTAGTACGACTCATAAACATATGTTCTGCGAGGTTGTCTATGTCGATATTCGGATCCCTGATATTATTTTTAATATAGTCATCCAGCTTTTTTAAAAAAGCTTCGTCGGTCTTGGAATGCGCTATTACCCATACGTCTTCAAACGGAGAGCTGGCAAAATGTTCTTTGATCTTTAACCGGTTTTTTAAAAGATTAGTAATCTGAACC
>JBQGCI010000394.1:0-8003 GCA_052038405.1 Acinetobacter pittii | reverse complement strand
CAATTTCTTATCCACATTGGGCGCACCAAAAGTGATGGCATCTGCGTAAGTAGCGCCTCCTCTCATTAAAGCTACGTTAGTGCCTTCTTTATAGGGTTCCAGGTCTTTTTCTTTCAGGGAAGTATGGATAAGCGCTTTAGGTATAAAACCTTTCCCCATTTTTTCTTTAAAAGTATTTTCCCCAATGGTGTAAACAATCTTGCTATGCGCAAAAACGGGCTCTTTTTTGTAAATCGTTTTCAGGTACGCCGGAATTAAACCGGTCATCCAGCCACTGCAATGAATCACGTCGGGGCTCCAGCCGAATTTTTTCACAGTTTCCAGGGCGCCCTTACAGTAAAAAACAGTTCTCAGGTCGTTATCGGCAAACCACTTTTCTTCGTCATCATGGAAAAGCGTTTTCCTTTTAAATAGCTCCTCATTTTCCAGAAAATAAACCTGAAGACGCGCGCTGGGCAGAGATGCCACTTTGATCTGCAACGGCATGTCGTCGTTATCAACCGTTACGTTGATACCGGAAAGTCGAACCACTTCGTGAAGTCTGTGTCTGCGTTCGTTAATAACCCCAAAACGCGGCATAATGCAACGTACTTCAAAACCATTGTCGTTGGCTTTAATGGCGAGTTTATTAACAATTTCAGAAAATTCAGTCAACTCTAAATAAGGGGACATTTCATTGGCTATAAATAAAATTCTTTTCTTTGTTGACATGCTTTTGCAATTTTTAAAGTTTGCAAAGTTAAACATTTATGGGCAAACTGCCTTGTATTAGAAATTACACTAATGAAAGTATTTAAAAAGATCAAAGACATACAGGATTATTTACAGCGTCAGAAAGAGAAAAAACTGAACATCGGGTTCGTCCCTACCATGGGTGCTTTACATCAGGGACATCTGAGTTTACTGGAAGCCTGTAAGTCGAGCTGCGATATTGCAGTAGTAAGCATTTTTGTGAACCCCACACAATTCAACGATAAAAACGACCTGGAAAAATATCCCCGTACCATTGAAAAAGATATGATCGCACTAACAAGTGCAAACTGTGATGTTTTGTTTTACCCCGAAGCAGAAGAGATGTACCCTCCCGGAGAAATAACAAGACTTTATGATTTACAAAGCCTTGAAAACCTGTTTGAAGGAGCGCACCGGCCGGGACACTTCCAGGGGGTTTGCCAGGTAGTAGATAAACTGTTTACTATTGTTCGGCCCCAGGTAGTATTCTTCGGTCAAAAAGATTACCAGCAATGCATGGTCATTAAAAGATTGATAGAAATAACTCCTTCATTCAGCTCTATCAAGATGACCATTGTGCCTACTATGCGTGAACCTGACGGGCTGGCGATGAGCAGCCGCAATGTGCGGCTATCTGAGGGTGAAAAGCAGGTGGCTCCAACAATTTACCAAACATTGTTGTTTGTAAAAGAGGCACTGAAGCCGGGATCATTGACACCCATCAAAGACGCTGCTGCTTTGAAACTGAGCGAAAAAGGATTTACAGCAGATTATGTAGATATAGCGGATGCGCGTACATTAGATCCCGTTGAAGAATGGGATGGGCAAAAACCACTGGTAGCCCTTATTGCAGCATTTTTAGGGCCGGTAAGGCTGATAGATAATTTGGTTATAGCTTAGTTGGAAAGCTGCGTCAATTAAAATACTTTTGCACGCGCAAATACATGATGTAAAGATGTATCAGATTTTATAAACAAACAATATATACCGATGAATACAGTAAAATTGAAAAGGGTAAGCGGAGAATATGGTTTTGACACCATTAACGAGAATGGAACAGTGGTGAAAACTGATACTAACCCGGATATGGGAGGCCTCGAATACGGTGCCCGCCCCATGCAACTTTTACTGAACGCATTGGCTGCCTGTTCGAGTATTGATGTGATCAGCATTTTAAAGAAACAGCGCCAGGAAGTTACCGGTTATGAAGTAACCGTTCACGGAGCGCGCGAACCGAATGTAGAGCCTTCTTTATGGAAAAATATTGAAATGATTTTTGAAATAACCGGCAACGTGGATGAAGACAAGGCTAAACGTGCGGTAGAAATTTCGATTACCAAATACTGCTCCGTGGCGATTACACTGATTAAAGCGGGCGCGGAAATAAAAACGCAGGTAATTATTAAAAAAGCCAGCTAGCAGCTGCTTTTTAATAGTAACTAAATAAAGACCCCGAATTAAAAATAAAAAAACGTTGAGCAACAAACGACCCCTTCACCCATCTACAATTGCTGTACGAACCCAAACAGAACGCACGCATCAAATGGAGCATTCTACACCCCTGTTTCTGACCAGCAGCTTCACCTTTGAAAATGCTGAGTCGATGCGGGCTGCATTTGCAGATGAGTCTGACGATAACATCTACAGCCGTTACAGTAATCCTACAGTAGATGAATTTGCACATAAAATCGCATTGCTGGAGAAGTGTGAAGCAGGTTTTGCGGTGGCAAGCGGTATGGCTGCCGTATTCAACTCCTTCATGGCGCTTTTAAAAACAGGAGATCACCTGCTGTGTTGCCGGTCTATGTTTGGCGGTACCAATACCGTTGTTACCAAATTCCTGGGGAAATTCGGTATTGAATTTACGTTGGTTGATGCGGCTGATATCGATAACTGGGAAGCTTCTGTAAAGCCGAATACCAAAATGCTTTACCTGGAAACGCCCACCAATCCGCAATTAGAGCTGATTGACCTGGAAAAGGCGGGCCGGCTGGCAAAAAAGCACAACCTCATATTTAATGTAGATAACTGCTTTGCTACCCCGTTTTTACAGACCCCGGCCGACTTCGGCGCCGACCTGGTGATTCATTCTGCTACCAAGTGGATCGATGGACAGGGACGTGTTTTGGGCGGTGTTATTGCCGGCAGGAAAGAACTCATCAACGAAGTGTACCTGTTTTGCCGTAATTCGGGCCCTACTCTTTCAGCTTTTAATGCCTGGGTATTAACGAAAAGCCTTGAGACCTTAGACGTACGTATTACCCGTCATTCTGCCAATGCTTTAAAGGTAGCCGAGCAACTGGAACAGAATGAACACCTGGAATGGGTAAAGTATCCTTTTCTCCCCTCCCATCCTCAATATGAAATAGCTAAAAAACAGATGAGCGCCGGCGGCGGCATTGTTTGTTTCGAAATAAAAGGTGGAGTCGAGGCAGGCCGTAAATTTATGGATACCCTTCAACTATTATCACTTACGCCCAACCTGGGAGACTCGCGTAGCATTGCCTCGCATCCCGCCAGTACCACGCATTCTAAACTGAGTGAAGAAGAGCGTTTGAAGGTGGGTATTACACCTGGGCTTATCCGTATTTCTGTAGGTTTAGAGCATCCTGATGATGTAATCTACGATATTGAACAAGCTTTAAACAGCATTGACTAAACCGAAATAACCGATCAACAAATGAAGAAAAAGACCAATGATGTGACTGAATTAAGTACGGAAGAATTAGTTAAGCAGAAGAAATTGCTAACTGGTGTAGCTTTTGGTTTGGGTATAGTGATGATTGCAGCTTGCCTGATACTGTTTTATCTTGTATTGAAAAGCAAAAACTATATGGTGATCTTCGTAATCCCCGTAGCTATGTTGTCACTGTTGCCCAGCTTTATGCGATTGGGACAGATCAATGCGGAGTTAAAATCGCGTAATGCTAAAACTAAAAATTAAAAGGCTTACCAGCCACTGGCCAGTACATCGGCCAGGTGCATAGGTTTTATACGGTAACCTTTGCCATTGATGTAGCCCTGCAGATGCATCAGGCAGGAGAGATCGGTGCTAATGATATAATCAGCATCCGTTGCTATAGCGTTCTCTACTTTTTGCTCTCCCATGGCAACCGATATACCAGGAAACTTTACAGCGAAAGTACCCCCGAAGCCGCAGCAGGTTTCAACATCATTCATTTCGGTGAGGTACAGGCCTTTTACATTCCCCAGTAATTGCCGGGGCCCCTCTTTTATTTTGCACTCCCGCAGCGCGGCACAGCTATCATGATAGGTAGCTAATCCATTCAATTCGGCGCCGCAATTGTCTACCTTTAATATATCAAGAAGGAATTCTGAAAATTCGAATGTACGCGAAGCCATCGACTTCACCTCGTTGTGCAGAGATGAGTTATCGAACAATTTCTGGTAATAGTTGCGTATAAAACCCACACAGCTGGCACTGGGGGCTACTATATATTCAGCATCTTTAAAGTCGTTGATAAACTTGCTGCATACGGCTTTTGATTGGTCCCAAAAACCGGCGTTAAAAGCCGGCTGACCACAACAGGTTTGATTACTGTTGTAATGAACCGTACAACCGAACTTTTCCAACACTTTTACCATGTTGAAACCCGTCTCCGGATATAACTGGTCTACAAAGCAGGGAATGAATATATGAACGTTGTACATCGTTAAGTTGATCAGAAATTTCAGAATGGAATGGTACGGGGTCGGTAGCATAAGGCATGCATGCCGTCAATCCTACATCTACTATTGTATATCGTACATGACATATTACTCTAACATTTTTAGCGCCGTTATAGCCGCCTCCTCACCTTTATGTCCATGTTTGCCGCCGATCCTTTCAATCGCCTGCTCTTCCGTATTCACCGTTAATACGCCGAATATAGTAGGAATGGGTAATGTCAGGTTCAGCTGCAATATGCCGTCCGCCACCATCTTGCATACATAGTCAAAATGGGGCGTATCGCCTTTAATAACCGTTCCAAGTGCTATATATGCATGCGGCTCGTCGAGTTGCTGCTTGGCTTTGTTCCAATGCCGGTTAATTGCAAACGGGATCTCTACACATCCCGGCACTACCAATACCTCTACTCTTGCATGATATTGATTCAATACCCGTAAACAGCCGGCTTCCAGCTCGTCTACAATAGGTGCGTTCCATTCTGTTTTTACCAAAACAATAAAGGCATCCTGTTTAAAGATGCCTTTATTGGTATTTAATAAATTGCTGTTACCAGTTGATGCCATTATTAATTAACATTATACACCCCTAACTGTGCCAGGTACTTATCCGCTTCGAAACCTTGCTGCGTACGGGGATATTTTTCTTTTAATTCTTTAAAAAGTGCAATTGCTTCGTCTTTGTTATTTAACACATGCTGTGCTAAAAAAGCCCCTCTGAACAAGGCATCGGAGCTTTGCTGAGGATCCGCCTCAAAATGATGCGCTGCTTTTTTATAATAATCCAACGCTTCAGCCCCTTTACCCAGGTCTCCGTAAGCGTCTCCCAATAATAAATAAGCGCGTTGCTGTATTTGCTTGGAGTCTGTGCTGAAATCTTTTAAATACTCAACAGCTTTATCGTTCTGATTCAACTTAATATAACAGCTACCTGCATAAAAATTGGCAAGGTTGCCTTTTGCAGTGCCGCTATAATTGTCAGCAACTTTGATGAACCCGGGATTAACACCATCGCCATTTAGCGCCAGGTTAATAGAATCCATTTCATAATATTGTTCGGCTTTGTAAATTTTATCAGCTGCCTCTGCTTCTTTAGGGCCCTTTACAAAGTTTTTGTATGCAAAGAAACCACCCACTGCAACTACCACAACACCTAAGAAAAGAGAAATATTTTTGCCGTTTTTACTCCAAACCTGCTTTGCTTTTTCAACAGCTTCGTTTTGATCAAGCGCTTCATTACCAGCTTGTTGGTTTATATTATCTGCCATTTTATTATTGATAGAAATTTAAATATTAATCAACGATGAAAGGATAGTTCTGATCCATATAAACATCCTTCAGTACCTCATCGTCATTAGGTAGCGGGCTTTCTTCTGCGAATTTTACAGAATTGGCAACTACTTCTTCACAACGGGCATCAATTTCACTCAACGCCTCTTCGGTAGCGTAGTTATTGTCCAGGATATTCTTTTTCAGGATAGATATAGGATCCTTGGATTTGTACTCATCTACCTCATCCTTGGTCCTGTATTTTTGAGGATCACTAATAGAGTGGCCTTTATAACGGTAGGTTTTAATCTCCAGCAATGTTGGACCGCCTTTTTCGCGTGCGCGTTTCACCGCCTCAGCAATAGCATCGTGAACTGACTCAGGATTCATACCATCCACAACAGCTGAAGGCATATCAAAACCAGCACCCAATTTATAAATATCGGTTACATTGGAAGTACGCTCAACGGATGTACCCATTGCGTAGTTGTTGTTCTCACAAATGTAAATCACCGGCAATTTCCAAAGCATGGCCAGGTTAAAGCTCTCGTGTAAAATACCCTGTCTTGCAGCACCGTCTCCAAAAAAGCAAAGCACTACATTGTCGGTATCTTTATAATGTTCAGCAAAAGCCAAACCGGTACCGGTACCGATCTGAGCACCGACAATACCGTGGCCGCCGTAGAAATTCTCCTTTTTACCAAAGAAGTGCATGCTGCCACCCTTACCTTTTGCACAACCCGTAGCTTTCCCGTACAACTCGGCCATGCAGCTATCAACTGATACGCCTTTGGCGATTGCCAACCCGTGGTCACGGTAAGCAGTAATGAACATGTCATCCGGTTTTGTTGCGGTCATGCAACCAGCTGCAATAGCTTCCTGCCCCACATACGCGTGAAAAAATCCGCGTATTTTGCCTTCCATTTTATACTTTTCTTCTGCTGTAAGTTCAAACTGGCGAATCAATTGCATCAATTCATACCAGTATAAATATGTTTCTTTAGAAAATTTTGTTGCCACTCGCTAAATTTTTGTCCGAAGAACCCCTCCGTGGAGTGCAAAGTAAGGGAAAAAAGCATTTAAAACCAATAGCTGTTAGCGAAGCTTTTGCACCGGGTAGCAGGTTTCTCTTTATAAAAATGTGCCTTTTACCAGCCGCTTATCTTATATAAAAAAATAATAAATACTTAAAGTTGGTTTTTAACTTGCTACAGGCAGGCGTCCTATATTTATCGGATATTTTTTATATATTGAAAACTTAAATTACAATGTTGAAACTTATTCCAAGAGATATCAGCTGGCTATCGTTTAATGAAAGGGTTTTACAGGAAGCATCGGATCACACAGTACCTTTGAAGGAACGGGTTAAGTTTCTGGGCATTTTTTCCAATAACCGGGATGAATTCTTTCGTGTACGGGTGGCTTCGCTTAAAAGGATGCTGCAAATAGAGACCAAAATGAAAATGCATTCTGAGAAAAATCCTCAGAAAATTCTCGACGATGTGCAGCGCATTAACGCCGCACACCAGGCTGCTTTTGAAAAAGTATGGTCTGAGGTATTAACAGAAATGAACAACCAGCATATTTTTCTTAAGAATGACAAGCAGCTGAATGCCGAACAAAAGAAATTCATACTGGATTTTTTCGACAACGAAGTGAGCGCCAATATAGTGCCCCTGATGGTAGAAAATATTAAGAAGTTTCCGAACCTGAGAGATAAGTCGATCTTTCTGGGGGTAGTGATGGCAAAGAGTTCGGATAAAGCTAACAGGAAATACGCAATTATCGAGGTTCCCGTAACCGCGGTTGGCAGTCGTTTTATCGTTTTACCATCCAAAGAGGGCACACATGATATTATGCTGCTCGAAGATGCCATTAAGTTTAACCTGCCCGATATTTTTAGTTTTATGGGGTACGACGAATTCCAGGCACATATTTTCAAGTTTACAAGAGATGCTGAACTGGATATTGACAATTCAGATACCACTACCATTATACAAAAGCTGGAAAAAGGGCTCAAAAACCGTAAAAAAGGTAAACCTATTCGCCTTACATACGATGAGAACATAGACGCGGGGTTTCTTGAATACCTGCTCGCGCGCCTGGGATTAACAAAAAAAGATAACCTTACGGCGGGAGGAAGTATTCATAATTTCAGGCATTTTATGGATTTCCCTTCGCAGGTTTTTACGCATAAAGCCAAGCGTAAACAGCCTTTTACCCATCCGCTACTTCAGGATGAGCGCGTGGGAGATGTATTAATGAAACGCGATGTACTGTTAAATTTCCCCTACCACAGCTTTAGTCCGGTAGTG
>JBQGCI010000393.1:0-3180 GCA_052038405.1 Acinetobacter pittii | reverse complement strand
GCTGTATTTAGAAAGGAGTGTTGTATATTGAACTTAAAATGGAAAACTTTAAACTTATAGTATGAGTTTCTTAAAAAAGCTGTTTGGGAAAAAGGAAAAAGAATCGCTGGACCAGGGTTTGCAAAAAACCAAGGAGGGCTTTTTTAGCAAGATTACCAAAGCCATTGCGGGTAAGAGTACTGTAGATGAAGAAGTGCTGGATAACCTGGAGGAGGCCCTGGTGGGCGCAGATGTAGGAGTGGAAACAACTGTGCGCATTATTAAGAAGATTGAAGAAAGAGTAGCACGTGATAAATACCTGAGCACATCTGAATTGAATAAGATGCTGCAGGAGGAAATCAAAAATATATTGGTGGATGCGCCCAGCGCAGATAGTTATACATTCGACAGCCCGATGCCTGCTAAACCGTATATCGTTTTGGTAGTAGGTGTAAACGGCGTTGGGAAAACCACCACTATCGGCAAGCTGGCCCATAATTTTAAGAAAGCCGGCAAATCGGTTTTGCTCGGTGCAGCAGACACGTTTCGCGCCGCTGCGGTTGATCAGTTAACGATCTGGAGTGAGAGGGTTGGAGTACCTATTGTCAAACAAGCTATGGGGAGTGATCCGGCAGCTGTGGCTTTCGACACAGCGCAAAGCGCGGTGAGCCGGCAAAGCGATGTGGTTCTGATCGATACGGCCGGCAGGTTGCACAATAAAGCGCACCTGATGGATGAGCTGAACAAGATCAAAAGAGTGATCCAGAAGTTTATTCCGGAAGCGCCTCATGAGGTATTACTGGTATTGGATGGCTCTACCGGGCAAAATGCCCTGGAGCAAGCCAAACATTTTACGGCCGCTACAGATGTAACAGCAATGGCTATTACCAAACTGGATGGTACTGCTAAAGGAGGCGTTGTGCTGGCTATAGCAGATCAGTTTAAAATACCCGTAAAGTTTATCGGCGTTGGAGAGAAAGCCGAAGACCTCCTGGTGTTTGATAAGCACGAATTCGTAGATAGTTTGTTTAGTTTAAAGGAGCAATAAAACTATTTGTATATAAAGCAATATGGCTGTCTCGTGAAAACGGACAGCCACTTTTTGTTGAAGAGCAGAAGGGATAATGATGCCTTATTGATGCATAAATCAATGCTTCTATTATTTTGATTTCTTTCCTTCAATATTGGGTAAAAAGCCGGTTATAATACCTATTAATGGTAGATAAGCACAGATCGAAAACACGTGTTCTATACTGGTTTTATCAGCCAGGGAGCCCAACACGGCTGAGCCAATGCCTCCCATTCCAAAAGCGAATCCGAAGAACAGGCCGGCTACCATACCTACTTTTCCGGGGATCAGTTCTGTGGCATAGACCAATATGGCCGAGAATGCCGAAGATATGATCAGTCCTATCAATATGGAGAGGATAATGGTTACGCCAAGACCCACATGCGGCAGCCACAACGTAAAAGGCGCAGCGCCTAATATCGAAATCCATATAATGAGCTTACGACCGTACCGATCGCCCAATGGTCCACCCAGGATGGTTCCTGCAGCTACTGAAGCCAGGAATATAAACAGATAGATTTGCGAATGTTGTACACTTACCTGAAATTTTTCTATCAGGTAGAATGTAAAATAGCTGGTCATGGAAGCCATATAGAAGTACTTGGAAAAAATCAGGACTAAAAGAATAACAATAGATATCACGATCCTATTCCTGGAGATAGCCGGGGGGGCGTCCGGATCCTGTAAAACAGATTTCTTTTCAGCCCTCGGTTGTATATTTTGCCGGTACCACTTGCCCACGAAACTCAGTATCGCAATGGCTAAAAGCGCCAATACGCCAAACCAGCTAATGTGCTTTTGCCCGAAAGGAATAACGATTAGCGCTGCAAGTAAGGGTCCTGCAGCACTGCCTGCATTTCCGCCTACCTGGAAAATAGATTGGGCCAGTCCTTTTTTTCCGCCGGAGGCCAGGTGCGCTACTCTTGAGGCTTCGGGGTGAAATACAGAAGATCCCATTCCTATCAAACACACGGATAGCAGGATATGATAAAAGTTGCTGGCAAAAGCTATAAATAACAGTCCGATCAGCGAAAAGGTCATTCCGATTACCAAAGATCTGGGATTCGGTTTTTTGTCGGTGTAAGAGCCTACAAATGGCTGCAGTATGGACGCGGTAAGCTGAAAAACCAGTGTGATAATACCGATTTGTGTGAAGTTTAAATCATAGTTGGTTTTCAGGAGCGGGTAAACAGCCGGTATTACTGATTGAATCAGGTCATTCAATAAATGCGATATACTGATCGCTAAAAGGATAGGATAAACCGTTGAGCTTGCTGTTAATGTAGCCGGAGTTGGAGTAATTGGTTTCATAATTTAAGACATCAGGTCATCTGATGATTTGGATAAAAAAAATTACAAATGCCCGATGATTTTTTTAGCTGCGTCGAGTGCTTTGATTTTATTGCCGCTTTCTATATGCCTGACGAGCATTTCATGTTCTTTTTGGGAATGAGTGAAGGGTTGCGTGTCTGTGTACGATTCTGAAAAAGACCTGGCTACATGTGCGGACAGGGTCTTATATAACTCAGTTAGTATAGCATTACCACAACTTTCGGCTACTACGGTGTGAAAAGCAATATCAGCTTTTATACATGCATCGAGGTTGCCTGTTGCTGCAAATCGTGCACGATCTTTCAAATTTTTGCGCATAGCAGATAAATGACGTTGCGTATGGTTACTCACCGCTTTACCGATAATTTGCATTTCTATTAATTGCCGTACTTCGAAGATCGCTTCAAAACCTGCCTGCTCTATCTTGTCGTCTAGCCCACGGTTGCCCGACGTACTGATTACAAAACTCCCTATGCCTTGTTTTACCTGCACCAATCCCGATTGCGCGAGATATCGCGTAGCCTCCCGGATTGTGGACCGTCCCACTGAAAAGCTTTTCATCAGTTCGGGCTCTGTCGGCAGCTTTGCATTAAGGGGAAAAAAACCCTTTTCGATCTTTTCCCTGATAGCGTCTGCTACTTCCCGTGCCAGTGATTTTCGTTGAATGGGTTCCATTATTTAGTCATCATATCATCAGATGACTGCAAATGTAATATAATATCAACATTCAGTGAACAGTTTCTATATCTTATTTCCCTATCCCAGCTTTTCAATGTTAGCTTTTTTATCGAAATGGCGGA
>JBQGCI010000392.1:0-12333 GCA_052038405.1 Acinetobacter pittii | reverse complement strand
AGTCACGTCTAAATCTAAGCCGGTAAAAATGGTAATGATCCAGTAAATAGCAAACAATATAGCAAACAGCGTTGCTATAAAATTGACTTTGGAAAAAGCGATGTGAAAAAACTCCTGCATGTTGATTTGGTTTTGGTATTATGATTTATTGTTGATCAGCTTTTCATATACAAGCCGCGGGACCAGTCATTTTGCTTTTCATGATTTAATGAATTACCGGTTGCCGGTACAGGCTTTCTGTGTCGTATTTCAAGTAGCCAATAAATAAAACTACCAATTCCATTTAACAAGATGATGGTCAAAATCCAAACAATCCGCATATTGCCAGTTTCCAGCAATGGATTTTGAGCAGCGTGCAATACAAAATAAATGGCACTGATCATAAAAAAAACCGCTCCTGCTGAGGTCAAAATAAAAAGTACATTAAAGTTATTAATCACCGGCTGTACATCATACATTACCCCCGTACCACTGAATGCCGACAAGAAAAAAGCTATGTATGCTATGAAACAAACTGAAAAAAATACCAACGGCCCTACAGCCAAAAGGGTTTGAACCGGTTTATTATTGAGTAACGTCATTGCTTAAACTTTTATACGCATATTGGACATTGAATCAGGACGCTGTATTGTCCTGCTCTTTGACGTTATCGATCCCTAACTGGATTTTCAATTGAGCTAATTCATCTTCCACAGAAATCTCTTCAATGATCTTGTTCACTTTTTCATCGTTGCTTTCTTCTTTCTGGTTCATTTCTCCATAAGCCTGAGCTAGTGCTTCCTCATCCAGTACTTTGTCTTTCATACGCTCCAGCATAGAAGCAACACTATTGGAATCCATCTTCATGAGCTGTTTGTTGATCTGCTGCGTAGCGTTACTTACTTTGACCCTGGCTTTCAGTGTTTTCAATTCGCTCTCCCATTGGGTAATGCTCAGTTTAATCTTGGTAACATTGCCTTCCAGCGCGGTCACCTGCTGTTGTAAAGATGCAACCTGCTGATCTGCTTCTGTTATCCTTCTGGTGATGTCTGCCTTTTTCCTTAGGTTTTCTTTTACCAACTGGTCAGCCTCGTCACTTTGCACTGCTCCCTCCTGCGCTTTCTTCAGCAATAATACTGATTTGTTATGTATAGTTTCCTGCTCTCCGCGATATTGTTTCAACTCATTTCCGCGACGGATATGCATGGCCTTTACTTCAGCCAAAGCCCTGTTCGCCTGGTCCAGTTCGGTGTGCAGATCCCTGAGGCCCTGTTCAATCATTTTGATAGGATCTTCCAGCTTATCGATGGCCGAATGGGTTTCAGCCTGTCCTATTTTAAAAAGTCTTTGAAAAATATTCATGGCATTCTTTTTTTAATGATGATTAATTATTTGCTGAACTTCATTATTTCATTAGAATATTCTGAAAGTAACAGCGATAACGAATTAATGGTGGTTTCCAGTTCGCGTTTGTCGAGCGATTCTACCTGTAAGGTGTTACGGAAGATCACTTTTTCACCGGTTTCATCCAGTACAAAAGCGCCGTGCACAATGTCCCTGTTCTTGATCAGCAGCTCCCGGTAAACCGAGTCGCTATTGCAATTAAACAGGTACTGCTCAACAATTAAAATAGGGTTAGCAACGCCCAGTACCATATTTCTGATTCCATATTCCTGCTTGTCTATCACGATGATGCCATCGTTTTCATTTTCGTATAAGACTTCATAGTCAAGCTCGGTAACATAGTTTTTTACTTTACTAAAAAAACTCTCCATTCAGTGTGTTTTAAGTTTTTTACAAATAGATTGCGCAACCTGAAAACAAATCTAATACGAAATTTTCAATTATGCAAATATTATTAGCAATATTTTTATAAATTGTTATTTTTATTTGCAATAATGTTACCTATTTTTGCTAAAACGGAACAGCCATGTCGAATTTTGGTTCTAATATTAAAAAGATACGTAGCTTAAAGAACTATACGCAACAGCATTTGGCAGATATTCTGGGCTTAACCCGCGCGGCTGTAAGTTCTTATGAAGAAGGAAGAGCAGAACCTAAAATAGAAACGCTGATGCGGGCTTCGCAGATATTTGGTGTAAGCGTAGATGATTTTATCAATAAAAAATTAACGGTTAACGAGGTATCGCACTTTAAAGTACCTGAAATTGCTCCCCAAACAGCCCCAGATGAAAAACCGGAAACATTCTTCCCCGAAAGTGCCAATTGGGTTAGCATCAAAAATGCTACTATTATTGACAACAGGTTTCATGAAAATCAAATATTATTAGCAAAACAAGACGAAATCAGCCCATCGCAGCCACAGATTATTTATACCGGTAATACTGTTTTTATCGCTTCGGCTAAAAAGATAGAGAGCAGTAACCTTATAGCCGGAAACCATACGATCGCTTTAAATGACATTACCCTTGTAAAAACGATTCTGGGCTGGTACCAGCCTTTAAGCCAGAAAGGAAGCGGAAATATTTTTGAGGAGTTGGATGCCATAAAAAGCAGGCTCTTAGCTTTAGAACAAAAGGTCTAGATAACAATACACTCCCATCTATAGATAGCAATTATTCTGTTGCTTTCAAACTAAATTAGTAGTGTAAATATTTGAATCACTATAAAAGAGCTAACAGTGCTCTTCTATAAGATAATTCTATGAACAATAGTTACCAACAATTTCTGGCAGCCATTAAGCTTCAGATTGGTGAAGCCCAGGTGCGGGTAGTTGCAACTGCCAATAGTCAGCTATTATTATTATACTGGAGCCTGGGACAACATATACTGCAACATCAATCTAGTAAAGGTTGGGGTGCAAAAATTATCGACTGATTGGCCAAAGACTTGAAAACCGAGTTTCCAAAATTGAAAGGGTTTTCAGTACGCAATCTTAAGTACATGCGCAAGTTTGCGATGGACTACCCGCCGGCTGTTGTAGAACAATTGTTAATAGCTTCTGAGCGGCTCCGTACAGAGGAATCCAGTATTACAAAGGTTCAAAAAACGCTTACCACATTTGTGCAGCAGGTGGCTGCACAAATGAAAAATAACAGTAAAAACAAGAAAGTGCAGTCACCCGCTGCACAAATGAATTATAACGGGCTGTTCCTGCAATCGATTTTAGCCCGAATAAGCTGGTCTCACCACCTGGTATTAATGGATAAAGTGCCCAACATCGGGCATAGATTATGGTATATGCTTCATGTTATCGAACACGGTATTAGCAGGAATATTTTAAGCCTGCAAATTGAGGGTGGTTTATTCGAAAGGCAAATCAAAGCGAAAAAGATCACTAATTTCAGCCGAACCCTTCCTCCGACTCAATCAGACATGGCCAATTATCTTTTAAAAGATCCATACATTTTCGATTTTGTGCAGGCTAAAGAAAACGCGGACGAAAGAGATATCGAAGACCAGTTAGCCAGCCATGTTACCAGATTTTTGCTCGAACTCGGTAAAGGCTTTGCATTCATTGGCAGGGAACAGCATTTCCAGATCGCCGGCAGTGACTTTTACGCCGACCTGATCTTTTATCACACCAAACTGAAATGTTATGTAGTGGTAGAGCTCAAAGCACGGCCCTTTCAGCCAGGCGATGCCAGCCAGCTTAATTTCTACGTAAATGTTGTTAACGATTTACTGAAAGCGGCAGATGACAACCCGACGATTGGACTTTTATTATGTAAAGGGAAAAATGAAGTAGTTGCTGAATATAGCTTAATGGGAATGTCGAATGCTTTGGGTATTTCGGACTATCAACTATCTAAAGCGGTACCTGATGAGATCAAATCTCAGCTACCTGACATCAAAGAAATTGAAAAAGAACTAAAGGATTTGGATTAATTAAAAACAAGTATACTTATCACCCTACAGCAATTATTAGGAGATCTTGCTCCAGATCGTCTTTCCTTTTTGCGACTGCAAAAATTCTTTCAACGCTGCATTCTCAGGTTTAGACAGATCGGGATCATCAGTTAGTATTTCTTCGGTTACTTTTTTAGCAGCATCAACCATGACCCGGTCGTTTACTATATTAGCCAGTTTGAAATCTACCACACCACTTTGGCGGGTACCTTCAATATCACCAGGGCCACGTAGCTCCAGGTCCTTTTCGGCTATTACAAAACCGTTGTTGGTGGAGGTCATGATCTTCATACGCTCGCGTGCGACATTGCCCAGTTTCTTTCCTGTAAGTAGTATACAATAGCTTTTTTCAGCGCCCCGTCCTACTCTGCCTCTTAGCTGATGTAATTGCGACAACCCGAATTTTTCAGCGCTTTCAATAACCATTACTGATGCATTGGGCACATTCACCCCCACTTCAATAACCGTGGTGGATACCATAATCTGTGTATCATGTGCTACAAAGCGCCGCATATTCTCTTCCTTCTGTACAGCAGGCTGTTTTCCATGCACCATACTGATCCAGTATTGGGGCTCAGGAAAATAGGTTTTGATTTCGTCATATCCCCGCATCAGGTTTTCATAATCGAGCTTGTCGCTCTCCTCAATTAAAGGGAAGATCACATACACCTGCCGGCCCAATGCTATCTCTGCTTTTAAAAAATCCATCACATTGCTGCGATCATTGTCGAGCCTGTGCACTGTTTGTATCGGTTGCCTGCCAGGTGGTAATTCATCAATAACACTATAATCTAAATCGCCATAGGCAGTCATAGCCAGTGTACGTGGTATCGGCGTTGCCGTCATTACCAATATATGCGGTGGCACCTGATTTTTCTCCCATAGCCGCGCCCTTTGCGCTACACCGAAGCGATGTTGTTCATCAACAATTACCAATCCGAGGTTTTGAAACTGAACGGAGTCTTCAATTACCGCATGCGTGCCAATCAGCAGCTGAATACGTCCCTCAGCAACGCCCGGTAAAATCGTTTTTCTTTCTTTTGCCTTCACCGAGCCGGTAAGCAGGGCTACTCCGATATCCATATCTTTCAAAAGAGAGGAAATCCCCTGGAAATGCTGGCGGGCCAGAATTTCTGTAGGCGCCATCAACACCGACTGGTAGCCATTGTCTGCCGCCAGCAACATGCAAAGCAATGCCACAATGGTTTTTCCGCTGCCCACATCTCCCTGCAGCAAACGGTTCATTTGCTTTCCACGTGCTGTATCATTTCTTATTTCTTTCAGCACTCTTTTTTGTGCACCCGTTAATTCAAAGGGCAGATGCCGGTTATAAAAGGTATTGAAGTGATCGCCCACCGCATCAAAAACGACGCCTTTTGAAAACCGGTGCCGCTGGGAGCGCAACAGGTTCATACGCATCTGTGCCAGGAAAATCTCTTCGAATTTCAACCGGCGTAACGCGGCTTCATAGTGCTTTTGTGTTTGGGGAAAATGGATCTGCTGGTAAGCGTCAAACCGCGGCATGAGCTTCAGGTCTTCCATCATTTTTTGCGGGAAATTCTCGGGAATATCCTGTGGTTTAACATGGGGCAGCAATAACTGTGTGAGTTTGCCGATCTGCCTCCCACCCAGGTTTTTAGCCTTGAGCTTTTCGGTAGACGGATAGATCGGTTCAAGATAGGCCTTACCTTCAATCTTCTCCGGCGACCATGCTTCAATTTCAGGATGCACCAGCTGCGGCTTACTCATAAACCAGGACAGTTTACCATATACGATATAGGCCTTTCCCGGCTGCAGCATTTTTTGAATCATATTAACGGCACTAAACCAAACCAGTTCTACCGTTCCTGTTTTATCGCGAAGTTGTGCAACCAGCCGCCGCGCCCTGTTCTGCCCAATAACCTGGAAAGGCTCCAGTATACCCGCGAACTGCAGGTATTCATCCGCAGGGGTAGCCTCACCAATAGGTGTAAACTTTGTTTTGTCTACATGGCGGAAAGGAAAATGCTGCAGCAAATCGTTGAACGTAAAAATTCCTAATTCTTTTTGCAGCAGTTCCGCACGCTGCGGCCCTACTCCCTTTAGGTAAGCGATAGGGCTGGATAATATTTGTGAATGCTGCGTAATCTTACAAAAGTTATAACCGCGAATTTAAATGGTATGCCTGATAAAAAGTACGGAACGCTATGGTCTTTGCTGACGATTTAATGAATAGCAACAAAGTAAGCCGAAACAATGGGCGCACTCCCTTTTACTTTGTCCCCAATGAGCACATTGTGACTATTTTTGAATTTAAAGTAACCAAAGCAAAAGAGTAGCCCTTGAATGATTTAATAAAAACAGAGCGCTTCACTGATTCAAAAAGTTTAAAAGAACTTAGCGAGCCTTACTATCTGATATTGTTGTTTGATGGGACCGCCCGTTTTGCTATAGATTTCACCGAATATACCTGTAACGGCAAAAACCTGGTTTTCTTGTCGCCTTACCAATTAATTCAATGGAGCGTAGCTAATAAAACTGTTGTAGATCTGCTCCGCTTTCACGGAGATTTTTACTGTATTGAATATCATAAGGAGGAAGTAGCCTGTAACGGTATACTGTTCAACAATATTTACGAACGTCCTTTCATCCGGGTGCCTGATGTGGTTTTCAACGAAATAGCTGCTGTGTTTAATAAAATAAAAGCGATGGAAAATTCGGTACAAACTGCCGATCTCTCTATCATGAGATCGTACCTGCAACTCATTCTGGCCTTAAGCAGTAAAGAGAAACAAACCAGCATGGCCGAAAATCACCTGGCCTGTCAAAGAAAAAACAGTCTTGGTTCTTTCAAAAATTTACTGGAAAAGCATTTCATCAGCAACCGGCCTGTTTCTTTTTACGCAGCTCAATATGGTATTTCGGCAGACACGTTCAGCAAGCAAATTAAAAAGCAATTCAGCAAAACGCCTTCGCAACTGATTCAGGAACGCCTGATCCTGGAATCAAAAAGGCTGCTGCACTTAACGTTTAAAAGCATAAAAGAGATCGCAACAGAACTGGGATTTGACGACGGGTTTTATTTCAGCCGTTTTTTTAAGAAAGAAACGGGTGTATCACCTAAAACCTTCCGTGAAAGGGTCGGCATATCTGTTGCGGCAAAATAGTCTATACATTATACGTATTCCTCCATTTTTTGCTTCAGCTGTCCGGATTAATTTCGACCTGATTAAAAAAGATATATGAAATATGTACTCAGCTTTTTTGCAGCACAGCAAAACCGGTTCGTTCATTATTTAAGAGGGGCTGTATTTATTGTAATGGCCTGGATCGGTGGCCTTAAGGCTTTTCAATATGAGGCAGATGGTATTGTACCCTTTGTTATCAACAGCCCTTTCATGAGTATCTTTTACAAGAATTCCGATAAGATCGCCGTAAATAGCGAAGGCAAAACTATTGCCCAATACAAGCTCTATAAAAATGCCGAAGGTCAAACTGTGCAAAAAAATATCAACTGGCATCAGGAAAACAGAACCTATATTTTTTCGTATGGCCTTGGTTCGGTTATTATTTTGATCGGCCTGCTGGTTTTAACGGGTATCTGGTTTCCGAAAACAGGTTTTTGGGGAGGCATTTTAACAGCCGGAATGTCGGTAGTGACTGTATCCTTTTTAATCACTACGCCGGAAGTGTATGTAGCCAACCTGGGCGGCGATTTCCCGACGCCGCATTACGGGTTTCCTTATTTAAGTGGAGCAGGAAGATTGGTGGTAAAGGATGTTATTATGCTGACAGCCGGACTGATCATTGCATCTGATTCGGCACGTAGTATTTTGGCACCTGATGCTGCAAAGCGGCAGGCAGCTTAGCCATCAAAAGCTTCCCGGGCCTTCCCTGCCCGAAAGCACCTATAAAAAATCCCGCCTGACGCGGGATCTCTATTTAATATCGGTTAATCTGCTCTTTTAATAACTTACGTGCAAAGTGAATTCGGCTCTTAATCGTTCCCAGCGGCTCATCCAAGTATTCAGAAATTTCCTGGTATTTATAACCTTCAAAATACAATTTAAAGGGTACTTTAAAGGTTTCAGGAAGCGCTTCAACCGCTGCTTCAATTTCTTTCTGCCTTAAACTGCTTTCTGCCGAATTCGAAACAGAGACCTGTCTCATATTGATCAGGTAATCTTCGGGCGTGCTATCGAAAACCGTTCTGCGCTTGGCATTACGACGGTAATCATTGATGAATATATTACGCATGATCGTAAACAACCATGCCTTGATATTCGTACCCGAATTGTACTTTTCTTTATTGGCCAGCGCCTTATACAGGGTTTCCTGATACAGGTCGTTTGCTGTTTCGTTATTTTTTGTAAGGTTAACTGCGAAAGGTTTTAAAAACCCTGCATTGTCAACCAATAAATCGCTGAACTCTTTTTCCTTTTCCATGCTGCCCGGGGTTTATTCTTGTGAAGAAATGTGACCAAAATTAATGCTTAAACATCAATCCTTTTTGGCTTGCTGAAAATATTACAAAAACTTTACCGAACACGATTGCGTGACAATACTACAGCTGGCACTTTTGTAATCTTCCATAAATGGCAGTTTTATAATGCTACACTGCCACTTGGGCCAAAATCAGGTCGTCGGGATATAGACGTACTCAGTACCTTAAAAGTTCGGCGTCTCTAAAATATTAATTGTGAGATCGCTAAATTATTTGGACGACGCAAATTCTTTGGGTTGTTTAAACCATTCTTCGGGTGGTAACGACTTAAAATAATCATAGGTATCCTTCAATCCTTCTGCACGGTTTACCTTTGGTTCCCAATTAAGAATGGCTTTTGCCTTGGTAATATCCGGTTTTCTTTGTTTGGGATCATCCACGGGCAGCGGCTTATAGATAATTTTCACAGCATTGCCGGTTAACGACAATACTTCTTCTGCAAAATCTTTAAGTGAAATCTCATCGGGATTACCAATGTTAACAGGATGTACATAATCACTTAATAACAAACGGTATATGCCTTCAACCAGGTCGCTTACATAACAAAAACTACGGGTTTGAGACCCATCGCCAAAAACAGTGATATTTTCACCTCTCAATGCCTGACCGATAAATGCCGGAAGTGCACGTCCGTCGTTAAGCCGCATCCGCGGACCATACGTATTGAATATCCGGATAATGCGTGTTTCAACTTTATGAAAAGTATGATACGCCATGGTAATAGACTCCATATATCGTTTGGCTTCGTCGTACACCCCCCTGGGACCTACCGGGTTTACATTTCCCCAATACTCCTCAGTTTGAGGATGTACCAGCGGGTCTCCATAAACCTCGCTGGTAGATGCCACCAGGATCCGGGCCCCTTTAGCCTTGGCCAGGCCCAGGCAATTATGCGTACCCATGGCACCCACTTTGAGTGTTTGTATCGGTATTTTAAGATAGTCGATCGGGCTGGCCGGAGAGGCGAAATGAAGAATATAGTCCAGGTTACCGGGAATATGAATATACTTGGTCACATCATGATGATAAAATTCGAAATCCGGATTGGGAAAAAGATGCTCAAGGTTTTTCAGGTCACCGGTGATCAGATTGTCCATTGCTATTACATGGTAGCCTTCTTTTATAAACCGATCGCACAGGTGAGAACCCAAAAAACCGGCAGCTCCTGTAATTAATACTCTTTTCTTCATTTCTTAGTTTTTACCGTTGACAATTTTACGTCCGATACTATTGTAATAAAATCCCAGCTCTTCCATTTTTTCCAGGCTGTAAACATTTCTTCCATCAAATACCACCTTAGATTTCAGATTCTTCACCATGCGCTCAAAATCAGGGTTTCTGAACTCGCTCCATTCTGTAACAATCAATAAGGCATCAGCCTCTTTTAATCCGGTATACTGATCTTTGGCGTATTTGATTTTGTTACCAAACAATGCTTTCACGTTGGCCATTGCTTCCGGATCAAAAACAGTAATCTCTGCACCGGCATTCAAAAGTTCATGAATGAGTTCTAAAGCGGGGGCATCCCTGATATCATCGGTTTCGGGTTTGAAAGCCAAGCCCCACATCGCGAACTTCCGGCCCTTGAGCCTGTTTTTATAAAACCTTTTTATTTTCCCGAAAAGTACTTTTTTCTGGTTTTTATTCACCTTCATTACGGTGTCCAGCAATTTGAACTCGTATTTATTTTGTTTAGACGTGTGGTGCAAGGCCAGCACATCTTTGGGAAAGCAGCTTCCTCCGTAACCGATACCGGGGAAAAGGAAACGTTTACCAATCCGGCTGTCGCTACCGATACCAATACGAACCAGGTCAACATTAGCCCCTGTTAACTCGCACAAATTGGCTACTTCATTCATATAGGAAATACGCATAGCCAGGTAAGAATTGGCCACGTATTTGGTCATTTCCGAACTGCGTTCGTCCATAAAGTAAATAGGATTGCCCTGGCGTACAAATGGCTGATACAGCTCATTCATTACGTCCCGCGCGCGATCAGAAGAAGTACCGATTACAACTCTGTCGGGCTTCAGGAAGTCGTCAACAGCAATACCTTCCCTTAAAAATTCGGGATTGGATACCACATCAAAAAGCTCGGGAGCTAGCTTTCTCCCCAGTACTTCTGCTACTTTTTCGGCCGTACCAACAGGAACAGTGCTTTTATTAACGATTACTTTATATTCCTTGATGATCTTCGACAGGTCTTCGGCTACATTCAGAATGTATTTGAGATCAGCCGAGCCGTCTTCTCCCGGAGGAGTAGGAAGCGCTAAAAAGATAATATCCGATTTATCTACCGCAGCCTTCAGATCTGTGGTAAAAAGAATGCGTTTTTCTTTAATGTTTCGTTGAAGTAATGTATCTAAACCAGGTTCGTAAATGGGGCATTTACCTCTTTTCAGCTGATCGATCTTGGCTTTATTTACATCGACGCAGCTTACAACATTCCCGGTTTCGGCAAAACAGGTGCCCGTTACTAATCCAACATAACCTGTTCCGACTACAGCTATTTTCATATTAAATTTTTATTGATAAACTGTTGCCGGTTTTGCTACCGGCAACTTGGAAGGCATTATTGTTTGGTTTATTATCAGCAAATGTATTCTCAAAAATAAAGATTGTTCATCATTTGAGTAATTATTTTCTCACCCGTTTTATTATGAAAGCGTTTTTAAGTACTCTCCATAACCGCTTTTGATCAATTCATCGCCTAAAACATGCAGTTGCTCCCTGGTGATAAACCCGTTACGCCAGGCAATTTCCTCAATACAACCAATTTTGGTTCCCTGGCGCTTTTCAATTACCCGTACAAATTCGGCGGCATCGGTAAGCGAGTCAAAAGTTCCTGTATCCAGCCAGGCTGTTCCCCGGTCTAATACTGCCACGTGTAACTTTTCTTCTTTAAGATAAATTTTGTTTACATCTGTAATTTCATACTCGCCACGCGCTGAGGGTTCTAATTGCCGCGCGATATCTACAACAGAGTTGTCGTAAAAATAAAGTCCCGGAACTGCAAAATTCGATTTAGGCTGCTGCGGCTTTTCTTCTATCGAAATAGCCGTCCTGTTTTCATCAAATTCAACTACGCCGTATCTTTCAGGATCGCTTACCTGGTAGGCAAAAACATATCCCCCATCCACATCTGTCAACTTCTTTAGCTGGGTTCCTAAGCCCGACCCGTAAAAAATATTATCTCCTAAAACAAGCGCCACTTTATCGTTCCCGATAAATTCGGCGCCAATAACAAAGGCCTGCGCCAGGCCGTTGGGTACTTCCTGCACTGCATACTCAAACCGGCAGCCAATACGGGAGCCATCGCCCAGTAATCTTTGGAAGCCTGCATTGTCCTCCGGTGTAGTAATGATCAGCACCTCACTAATACCTGCCATCATCAATACAGACAACGGATAATAGATCATCGGCTTATCGTAAATAGGCCTCAATTGTTTACTGATCGCCTTCGTAATAGGATATAAACGTGTACCGGATCCTCCGGCCAGGATAATTCCTTTCATTTTCTGTTGATTAGGTTTAAGGTGTAATGAGGCAGGAACAGGTTATTCTGCATATTGTTTGTCGTAATACTTCTGGTAATCGCCACTGGTTACATTTTCAAGCCATTCTTTATTGTCTAAAAACCAGTCGATGGTTTTGGACAACCCCTCTTCAAAAGTTACGGAAGGGGACCAGCCTAATTCTTTGTTGATTTTAGTAGCGTCTATTGCATACCGCAAATCGTGACCGGGACGGTCTTTTACAAAAGTGATCAGTTGCGCACTGGTGCCGGGCTCACGACCCAATTTCTCATCCATTTGCTGGCAAAGCAGCTGTACCAGATCAATATTCTTCCATTCATTAAATCCGCCTACATTATACTTTTCGCTGTCTTTCCCCTCATGAAACACCAGATCAATTGCTCTTGCATGGTCAATAACATACAACCAGTCGCGGGTATACTTACCATCGCCATAAACCGGAAGCGGCTTGCCATCGAGCGCATT
>JBQGCI010000391.1:0-1655 GCA_052038405.1 Acinetobacter pittii | reverse complement strand
CGAGCAAACTTCTCGCAACGACTGCGCAGTCTTTGATCATCCCGCCGTACCTCGCGGCTCCGGGCCAAAGGTCTTTAAACCAAACTTCCAACGGGGTAAGTTCAAAACCGGTCCCTATATGCTTTGGCGTATGAAGTTCTTTCGCAACACTACAGAGTATTCCTGTCGCTTCAGTATCTGCTCCATTTTCAGACATTTCTGTCAACGACTTATCTCCGGAAATCCTTTCTAACAGAAGCGCCTGCTCATCATGTTGATAAACCCTGGCTGCGCCTGCCCCATTCCACCATTTCATTAATAACGCTCCCTTTCGCTCTTCAGCTTCCATCGCAATTTTCAGCATAGCCGGCAAACCCTGGTACAGCACGGGTTGCAACAGGCTGCGAGCGGTATAAAAAGTATTCCCTTCTGGTTGAAGTTTCCATAGTTCCAGATATTCTATCAGCAGTTGTGCCGCTATATTTTTATCCTTAATATCCATCGTCTAAAAATATTTTTGCTGTTTACTTCCTTTGTATAAGATAGTAAGTCGTCTCTAAGCCGTGCTCATCGTTTTTTCGGAAAACTTCGGTAAAGCCAGTTCTTAATAATATTCTTTCAGAAGCGCTGTTCTCCGGATCAATGGATGCATAGAGATGCTTCATATCCAGGCTAGAAAATGCAAACTCCACCAGGCCTGTTGCTATTTCTGTTGCCAGCCCTCTTCCCCAAACTGCTTTGGATAGTGCATAAATGAGTTCATGGTCGTTTACATCGGTGGAGAACACCAAACCACAATAACCTATAAAAGCACCTGTTTCTTTGTAGATAACACCGTACATGCCAAACCCTTTAGAAGCATAATTATTTAAGGTTACCTCTATCCATTTCTGCGTTTGTTCCCTTGAAAGAGGATGGCCATCACCTACATATTTCATTAACTCCGGATCGCCACAAATGCGATACAGGTCATCAAGATCATGCCAGGTGATCTTGCGTATCATCAGTCTGCCGGTTTCTATAATCATCACCCTTTCTTATAAAATTAATTGGAACCATGTTTAAGATGGTCTGCCCTGATCTGAAGCACCAAGTTACCAACTAATCTGTAATAAATGCCTGGCGGACATCATCGGTTCCAGCTGTGTCGCATTTGCCACTATTTGCTTTTAATTAATTCATAAATATATAAAGGCACCGCCCAACCCAACCAAAACAGCGAAGGAGACAGATCCCCAAACGATCCCAGATTTTGGATAAATGACATTTTTAAAAGCAGTCCCGATACAACAAATGCCAGTGTAACGATGTAGCTTCTGATCATCCACTCCTGATGAAGTTTAAATTTCCTTTTCATTGCAAAATAGTATGCAATAGCTGTTGAACTGATCCAAACACTTACCCATACCTGGAGCGAAAAAGCATATGCGATATTCACCTTGAAGGCTGTAGTGAATGCTAAGATGACAGCACACAGACTGCTGACAAGCACCGCGGCCAAATAAAGGAAGCCGATGAACCGATGCAATTTCCAGTTGTAAATTCGCAGTTTTTTCCAGAATTGAATGAGACCGAGAATAATCGAACCTCCGCCTGCGGTTATATGTGCAATTAAAATCCACTTCAACTTGTAATATTTGCCCAGTGCGTCCGGCGTCATTTTAAGAAAGTGGTCT